>CAYFOB010000018.1:0-19369 GCA_964344525.1 uncultured Thiomargarita sp. | reverse complement strand
TAATATTTTTATTAAAATATCATAATATTCTAATTAACTAACTTGAACATCGAGGGTCACAAATCGTGCTGATGCCACATCCAATCTCTATGGGGGCGCACGCTATTTTCGCTATTTATTGAATTTATTTAATAATAACATAGAGTTAGCTTTAGCTGGCTATAATGCAGGTGAAAATGCCGTCAAACGTTTTGGTCATAAAATACCGCCCTATCAGGAAACAATGTATTATGTCAAAAAAGTAATGAAACTTTATTCTGCTTATCAAGATAAATTTGATGGTTAATGGTAAATGATAGTCGTTTTTAACCTTAATATAGGAGATATTTTCAACATGGCAAAATCCGTTGGTATCTTAACCGCTGGTGGCGATAGCCCAGGATTAAATGCAGCTATCCGGGCTGTGGGTAAAACCGCTGTTAGCACTTTTGGAATGCAACTAATTGGTTTTTATGATGGATTTCGGGGGTTGGTGGAAAATAGAACAGTGCGCTTGGATGAAAGCGCATTGTCAGGCATTTTAACTGTTGGCGGTACGCTTTTAGGTACCAGTCGTGATAAACCCCATCGCATGTTGGTAGGGGGCAAGGTGTTAGACATGACTGATACGATAGTTGATACCTATCATAGAAATCATTTGGATGTGTTGGTTTGTTTGGGCGGTGGTGGTACCCATAAAAATGCTTATCGTTTGGTGCAAAAAGGATTGAATATTATCACACTCCCCAAAACGATTGATAACGATTTAGCCATGACTGATACAACCCTTGGCTTTGATACAGCGCTGGGTATCGCCACCGATGCCATTGATCGTTTGCATAGCACAGCCCATAGCCATCATCGCATTATCGTTGTGGGCATTATGGGGCACAATGCGGGTTGGTTAGCTTTGGGGGCGGGTATTGCAGGGGGCGCCAATGTTATTTTAATCCCTGAAATGCCCTATGATATTGACATTGTCGCAGATGCCATTCTTCAGCGCAGTCGTCAAGGACGAAATTTTAGCTTTGTTGCCGTTGCAGAAGGTGCACAATCGAAAGAAGAAAACAGCGCGATGCAGAAGATCATTGATACAAAAGAAACGGCAGAAAGTAAAAAAGAGAAAAAAGAGGCTAAAGCGCACTTAAGGCAGTTAAAAAGTCAACAGGCTGACAATATTCTTCCTTTCAGCAAACAACTTGAGGAGCTGACCGGTTTAGAATCACGAGTCACAATTTTAGGACACTTACAACGCGGTGGCATACCTTCACCGCTTGATCGTTTATTAGCCACTCGATTGGGCACCGCCATAGCTTCTATGATCCACGATGAAAATTATGGTGTCATGGCTGCTGTCCAGGGAGATCATGTCGAACCAGTGCGGTTAGAGGAGGTTGTTGGCAAACGCAAAACGATTCCCCTCGACCATTCGTGGATAGAAACGGCTAGTAGAGTTGGTATTAGTTTGGGGACTTAAAATTATACTTTAGAATTGTCCGAAAATAATTTGAACTGTGATTTATGTGATTGATCTGATTATTATGAGGGGGCTAATGCGGATTTTTTCCTCAAATCAATCACATATTTTGTGTCAATCTGGTATTTTTCTCATCTCATTATAAAACTTTTATTTGCTGCGATGCACAAAAATAGATCATTTGTTAATGTACGTAAAATGTATTTGTTGACACTGCTAAAATACGCTAATGCAAAATTTGCAATGTGAGAGCGTGCTATAATTGAAGAAGAACTTAACAAACGACAACAACAAGCAAGGCGAGAATTATTATATAACGGAAAGCGATTGCTAATAATAAGGGATAATAAATCCAAGGTATGTCATGCTCCTATCATCGCTTTCCGTTAGAAATTTGTAATGAACGATAATAGAGTTGTCCGAAAATAAAATTTTGAACTGTGATTGATATGATTTTATTTCGCAACAACTTTAATGGTATTTGTATTTTTTTAAGCGCATGGAGCAACAACTCTATTATGAACATTTTAAAAATCATTCACGGTTTTCCACCTGACTACATGGCAGGTTCTGAGGTTTATTCTTATCATTTGGTTAAGGCGCTTTCTGAATTGGGTGAAAATGTCACTGTTTTTACCAGTGTTGAAAATGAGTTTGATCCTGAGTATATAATTTATAATGAAACTTACAATGGTATTAATGTTCAACGCATTAATAAATTTCGGCGGGATTATTGCTATCAAGAGAAATTCTATGATGAACATGTTGAGTTGGCATTTAAAAATTGTTTAAATCAGGTACAGCCTGATGTTGTACATTTTGGGCACCTTTCTCATTTATCCACCGGGTTGTTGAAAATTGCAGCCTACCTACCTATTGTATTTACTATTCATGATTTTTGGTTGTTTTGTGTCAAAGGGCAGCTTATTAATCAGCATGGCGAACGGTGTGCTGGTAGCTCGGCTGAAAAATGTCATCTTTGTTCACCTTATCAAACCACTGTCACTGAAGTGCAACGTACACTTAATGAGATGCGTGGTTTGGTTGAGCTTGTTGATATATTCAGGCAGTTATACTTTATGGCTCTTTAGCCAGAAAAGATGAAAATATCAATTCGGATATTGATTTAATGTTATGGGTTGAAAATGAAAATCTGTTGGTTGAATTATTTTCAGAAATAAGCGCTTTATTTAGTATGACTATACATGTTGTCAATCAAAACAAAATGGTCTCCTATACAAATCACATCAAAATAGAATTTTCTTATTCAGAAACGTTGGATGGGAATAATTTTAAAAGAAATTATCTCGGTTCAGCTATACCGAAAGATAAAATTCTTGATTCGATTTTGTTTGATAAGACTCATCAAGCACAAAAAACCTTGTTGAGTTGGCAACAGAACAAAGTCAAAACACCTGAAATAAGGGATGAATATATCAATAGTTTTATCTATGAATTTGAGCTGGCATCCAATTTTCATAGAAGAGGTGATAGTTACAGATGTTATTTTTGCTACAATTTGGCTTTGAATACTGCGGTAAGACTCTATCATTTGTTGCATGTAGATAGTCGATTTAATTTTTTGCCAAAATATATCAGTTATGATATGAATGCTTCAGAAATGAGCAGTCATTTAAGCCAATTAAATGGCGTTTTGAATTTACAAAAGCTAAACAGAAAAAAAAGATTATTGTTGGATTTTCTTTATGAAGTGATTGCTGTCGAAAAAAGTGACTTGTCAGAAATTAAAAAAACGTGCGAATATTTTTACGAAAGAGACAAACTATGGAACTTTAGAGATATTGCTCAAAATGTTTCTGGTATCAAGAAACAAAAAATATTTCGATCAGCCATGCTTGCAATTTATTCGGACGAAGAAATTATTGAAGTCTGTCAAAAAAACAATATCGAAACGATAATAGATTTGCGAGCCACAAAGGAATTAAAGGAGGCGACTTATAGTGATAGAATATTAGAAGAAATCAATCATGTACATATACCTTTTGATCCTTGGAATCAACCACAAGAATTTATAAATTCAAAACATCACACAGGAACAAATGTAGAAATAGCCTATAAATTTTTTATTTATGGCTGTAAAAATCAAATAAAAAAGATTTTTAATATTCTTGCATCTACCAAAAATGCAACTTTGGTTCATTGTGTTGCAGGTAAAGATAGAACCGGAATAATTGTTTCTCTCTTGCAGCTGTTAGTTGGTATTTCTCAGGAGGATATATATATTGATTATCTTGCGAGTGAAGCAAATACTCACAAAGATAAAATAAATATTGTATTCAAATGTGTAGAACAAGCCGGTGGCATTGATAAATATTTAATGAGTTGTGGCATATCCACTGCAACAATAGACTTGCTAAAAAAGAAATATTATGTGGAAAACTAATAATCCTTGGCGTATTACCATAGATACAAACCCTGATCAATGTAATTTGAATTGTATTATGTGTGATACACATAGTATTTATAAACAGGAAAATCCGCCCAAAAGACAGCGCATGTCACCTGACATTCTCAGAAAAATTTTACAACAAGCAGTCAAATTGGGCATTAAAGAAATTATTCCCAGCACAATGGGCGAACCTTTGTTGTATCCCTATTTTGATGAGTTTATTGAAAATTTAAAGGGTACGACTACTAAACTCAACCTAACGACTAATGGAACTTTTCCTAAAAAAGGCGCTGAAGTTTGGGCAAGAGAACTTTTACCTATCACATCTGATACGAAAATTTCAATTAATGCTATCTCAAAATCAATTAATGAATCCATTATGATTAATTCGGATACTGAGAGCGTGTTGAATTTTGATAAATTCTCTGAAGATATTGTACCTTGTCCTTTTTTGGGTAAAGAATTATGGATAGATTGTTATGGAAACTACCATGTTTGTTGTGCGCCTTCTGAAAAACGAAAAGAATTGGGAGATTTTGGTCATATTGATGACATCACGATTGATCAGTTTTTTATGACTGATAGCTATCAAAAACTTCTTAAAAATTATAATTATTGCGTTGTCAAAAATAAGCTGTTTTTTCATATTGATAAATATGGTAATCGAGCTTATCAAGAGCAATATACTTATGTGGGTGATTACAAGTATGGTATTGCGGTTGCTATCAATGACTTATCGACTCATATTGATACTAAAGGGCAATATGTACATGGTCAATTTTTTTTAGACTTGGATGTTTATCATAAGGGGTATGCAATCGCAAAAGATGATGATTAAAAAGCGGATTTATGATAATGTATAATATAATTTTAATCTCTTTGTTAATTAGTGCCTGACAGAAAAAGCCAATTTAAAAAATTTTTTTTGCCAAAAACAGATATCAAAACAGTCAAAAAAAAATTTTTTTAGGAAAATAATAAAAAATCTCGTCATTCCGTTTCATTTGATTTTATAGCGTTTCCTGATTGTGTTAGATACAAAAAACTTTCACGTTCATCAACAAATACTATTTCTTTAAGAAATAGTATTTGTAAGGGCCTTTATTTTTTTAATTATAAACAAGCATAGGAGGTTATATGCCAAAAAATACATACACCGCCATCATCAAAAAAGAAAATAATTGGTGGATTGGTTGGATCAAAGAAATTCCAGGCGTGAATTGTCAAGAAATGACTCGTCAAGAATTATTGGAAACTTTAAAAATGACCTTAGAAGAGGCATTGGAATTAAATCGTCTTGATGCTATTCAATTGGCTGAATCTCATTTTGACGAGGAACTTATTTTGGTATGAAACGTAAAAAATTGCTTCAGCATCTGAATGTTCATGGTTGCGAACTTTTGAGAGAAGGAGGAAAACATTCATGGTGGTATAATCCTCAACTTAATAAGCGATCTGCAGTTCCCAGACATTCTGAAATCACAGATGTTTTAGTTAAAAAAATCTGTAAGGATTTAGGAATCATGTTCCCAAAATAAGCAATATCATACCTGGCAGGTAAAAAACAAATCTGAAAGAAAAAACCTCACATTAATACTGAGTTTAACTTTAACCTGCCAGGTATGGTTTTAAAAAAAACATCTCGATCCCTATTACCTGAGGGGGCTAATGCGGATTTTTTCCTCAAATCAATCACATAAATCATAAAAATCACAGTTCAAAATGAGTACAACGGATTTTTTCCTAAACGGATTTATTGGAAGAACTAAATTTATGTATAAAAGAGTTTGGGAACGAGATTCCCCTTTCGTCTCGTTTCTTCTCGTTCCCAAGCTCTGCTTCAATGCCATTAAATTAAGCCGCCTTATACCTGCTTATATGCAATCCTTGTAGTTTACAACAACAACCGCCGCACATCTGACAAAATAAAACTCAAATAGCGAGTAAATCGCACACCTGCTGCGCCATCAATCACGCGATGATCATAAGAAAGCGACAGCGGTAGCATTAAACGTGGCACAAATTCTTCTCCTTGATAAACCGGTTGCATTTTGGAACGTGAGACGCCCAAAATAGCCACTTCTGGCGCATTGACGATGGGCGTAAAAGCAGTACCACCAATGCCGCCTAAGCTAGAAATGGTGAAACATGCCCCTTGCATGTCGTTGGGAGAAAGCTTTTTATCCCGCGCTTTTTGGCTAATTTCACCCAAATTGGCTGCGATTTCAAAAAGCCCTTTTTTGTCAACATCTTTGACTACTGGAACGACTAAACCATTGGGGGTGTCCACCGCAACACCGATGTGAAAATACTTTTTCAAAATGAGATTTTCTTTACTGGCATCAACTGATGCATTAAAATCTGGAAATTCTCTCAGCGCTGCCGTGCAGGCTTTGAGCAAAAAGGTTAACATCGTCACTTTAACGTTACGCTTTTTGCCTTCTTCTGCTAAATCTTTACGAAACGCTTCAAGCTCAGTGATATCAACTTCATCAAATTGCGTCACATGTGGCACATTGAGCCAGCTACGGTGTAAGCTCGCTCCTGATATTTTTTTGATGCGACTCAATGGGCGGACTTCAATTTCACCAAATTTGCTAAAGTCGATTTCTGGAATTTCTGGAATACCCAAACCTCCGCCTGTGAACGGTGCTGTTATTCCTGTTTCTTCCGTCATCACTTGTTTAACAAAGGCTTGTACATCTTCTTTTAAAATACGCCCTTTGCGCCCACTTCCCTTGACTTTGGCTAAATCAACGCCTAATTCACGCGCCATGTGCCTAACCGCTGGACCTGCATAAGGTTTGGTAAAGGGTTTGGGTTCAATATTTTGTAGCGACGGCAAATTATGTGGACGTCTCAGCGCTTTCATCATTGAATCGTAGTCTTGAGACGGTGTTTCCACCGGTATTGGAGACGCTGGTGCCGAAATTTGAGGCGGCTCTGACACTTTGGGTTTTGATGCCGTGACTTCCATCGTCAAAATAGTCATCCCATCAGACACTTTATCGCCAATGTTAACTTGTATTGCCTTAATAACACCAGCATAAGGTGATGGAATTTCTACTGTTGCCTTGTCGCTTTCCAAAATAATCAGCGATTGTTCGGCTTCAACGATGTCTCCGATGTTGACCAAAATTTCAAGGACAGGCACATCCTCACCGAGGTTCTCAATTTTAATTTCTTCAATTGCCATGCTCTGTCCCTCCTAGACGCTCACTGGATTGGGTTTATCGGGATCAATGTCATATTTCCGAATCGCCTCGGTGACTTTGCTGGCAGGAAGTTCTTCCATATCTACTAACCCTTTGAGAGCGGCAATGACAATGTAGTAACGGTCTACCTCAAAGAATTTACGCAATTGTTTACGTGAATCACTGCGCCCATAGCCATCTGTGCCAAGCACATAGTAATATTGATGAGGAATACAAGAGCGGATTTGGTTAGGATAGCTCTTTACATAGTCAGTGGCGGCAATCACAGGACCTTTGCGATCTTTGAGACATTGTTTAACATAGCAGTGTTGTGGTTTTTCCTCTGGATGTAACATATTCCAACGCAGAATGTCTACGCCTTGACGATGCAATTCTGTGAAGCTGGTGACGCTCCAAATATTGGCTGATACGCCAAAATCTTCAGCTAACAAAGCACTGGCTGCAATCACTTCGCGTAAAATCGCGCCACTGCCTAAGAGTTGCACTTTGGGTCCTGGCGTTGTGCCTTCTTTGAACAAATACATGCCCTTAAGGATGCCTTCTTCGACTTCCGTTGGCATCGGTGGGTGCGTGTAATTTTCATTCATCGCGGTGACGTAATAGAAAATATTTTCTTGCTCTTTATACATGCGGCGTAGTCCATCGTGAATAATTACCGCCATTTCATAAGCAAAAGTGGGATCATAAACCACACAATTGGGAATATTTGAGGCTAACATGACACTGTGTCCGTCTTGGTGTTGCAAGCCTTCTCCCGACAAAGTGGTACGCCCTGCAGTGCCGCCAATCAAAAAGCCCCGCGCTCGCAAATCGCCGCCCGCATAAGCTAAATCACCGATGCGTTGGAAACCAAACATGGAGTAGAAAATATAAAACGGCACCATGTTAACGCCATGATTGCTGTAAGCCGTGGCTGCCGCTATCCATGAAGACATGGCGCCCGCCTCACAAATGCCTTCTTCAATAATCTGCCCTTTTTTGTCTTCGCGGTAATACATGATTTGATCAGCATCTTGCGGCTCATACAATTGTCCTTGAGAGGAGTAAATCCCCAATTGTCGAAATAAGCCATCCATGCCAAAAGTTCGTGCTTCATCAGGCACAATGGGTACAACATATTTCCCCATTTTTTTGTCGCGGGTGAGTGCTGACAGCATCCGCACAAAAGCCATAGTAGTAGACATTTCACGATCTCCACTGCCTTGAAGCATGGCATCGAAAATTTTGACTTCTGGTATTTCGATAGGGGTTGCGGTTTTACGTCGAGCAGGTAAATAGCCGCCCAAAGCTTGTCGCCGTTCCTGTAAATATTTGATTTCTGGACTATCAGCCACTGGCTTATAAAAAGGCACATCAGCCAATTGCTCATCGGGAATTGGAATATTAAAACGATCACGAAAAGCCCGAATATCATCGGTACCCATTTTCTTTTGTTGATGGGTAATGTTTTGCCCTTCACCGGCACCCCCCATGCCGTAACCTTTAACCGTTTTGGCGAGAATCACCGTGGGTTGCCCTTGATGTTTGACAGCAGCAGCATAAGCAGCATAGACTTTATGTGGATCATGCCCACCACGGTTTAAGCGCCAAATATCTTCATCAGTCATTCTGGCTACCATGGCTTTTAATTCGGGGTATTTACCAAAAAAATATTCACGAGTGTAGGCTCCCCCTTTGGCTTTGTAATTTTGATATTCGCCATCAACACATTCTTCCATGCGTTTAAGTAACAAACCTTTGGAATCCATGGCAAACAAAGGATCCCAATAGGAACCCCAAATCACTTTAATGACATTCCAACCAGAGCCTCGAAAATCGCCTTCCAATTCTTGAATAATTTTGCCATTGCCCCGCACAGGACCATCCAGGCGTTGCAAATTGCAATTGACAACAAAAATCAGATTATCAAGCTTTTCACGTGCTGCCAACGCAATCGCGCCCAAAGCTTCTGGCTCATCCATTTCACCATCGCCGGCAAATACCCAAACTTTGCGCCCTTCAGTATTAACAATGCCACGCTCATGCAAATACTTCATAAAACGGGCTTGATAAATCGCCATAATTGGACCTAAGCCCATAGACACGGTCGGAAATTGCCAAAAGTCTGGCATTAACCAAGGATGGGGATAAGACGAAAGCCCCTGCCCTCCAACTTCTTGGCGAAAATGGTGCATTTGTTCTTCAGATATCCGCCCTTCCAAAAACGCGCGGGCGTAAATACCAGGGGCTGAATGTCCTTGAAAATAAATTAAATCCCCACCATGATTTGCTGATCTTGCGCGAAAGAAGTGATTAAAAGCCACATCATACAATGTGGCAATCGAAGCAAAACTAGCAATGTGTCCACCAAGCTCGGTACTTTGGCGATTGGCTTGTACAACCATTGCCATGGCATTCCAACGTATAAGTGAACGGATTTTCCATTCAATTTCCATATTACCAGGAATTTGCTCTTCTTGATTGTAGGGAATAGTATTGACATATGCGGTATTGGCACTGTGAGGAATATGAGCACCAGAACGACGGGCTTTATCAATCAACTTATCTAACAAAAAATGAGTACGCGGTGCGCCCTCCTTGGCTAACACGCTTTCTAAGGCATCCAACCATTCCTGTGTTTCTTGAGGATCAATATCGGTGTATTCTGACATTGTGACTCCTTTGGGAGATAGAAAATTAATAGACAGACATTATTGGATTTGCAAAAAACCGTCAATAACTACAACTTTTAAAAAAGGATAAGTCAAAATTATAAAACGTAGGTTTGTTGCAATGCATAAAAGTGAATTTGAACTGTGATTTATGTGATGGTGTTGATGCTTATTTTTTCATCACGGAAAAAACGATCCGCGGCTTTAACCTCAAATCAGTCTATTAACGATACACTTTTCACTTGGGCATACATTTGCCGCCCCGGTGCTACCTCAAGAGTTGCGGCTGACTTTTGCGTAATACGGGCAAGTAGCAAAGTCTTAGCAGCCATCAGGCGCACTAGAACCTGTGCTGGATTGAGTACCAATATTTCCTTAATAATCACTGGAATAGTGTTAAGAATGCTGGTCTGTTGAGAAGGTTGCCAAATGAGGCTGATGTCACGAGCATGTACTGCTACTCGCACGCTTTTTCCAATATTTAAATCTTCCCGTGGCAATAATATTTCTCCACCCTCAAAGCGCAGACAAGTCAGGTGATAGTTTTCATCGTGTTCTACGACAGTCGCTTCAATGACTGATACTGCATTATCAGCGCGTGCCAAAGGCAGAGATAGGCTAGTCAACATTTCAGAAATGGAGCCGCTGCCTTGCACGCGCCCATTGAATAGCAATAGCATTTGATCAGCCAAATGCGCAACTTCTTCTATCGAATGGCTGACATAAAGTATTGGTATAGAGAGTGTTTCATGTAAGTGCTCAATATAAGGCATCAATTGGGCTTTACTTTCTCGATCCAGTGCTGCTAACGGTTCATCCATCAGCAAAAATTCAGGGCTCGTGAGAAGGGCACGGGCTAAGGCAACTCGTTGTCGTTCTCCTCCAGAAAGGTTGGTGGTACGGCGCTTAAGCAGGTGATCAATTCCTGTGAGTGTGACAGCATCATCAAAGCTGATGCGCCGTTCACTCGCACGCTTTAAAGCAAAATCCAAATTGCCACGTACTGATAAATGTGGGAACAGTGCTGCCCCTTGAAAAACATAACCAATAGGACGCTTGTGGGGCGGCAAAAAAAGCGGCTTGGCATCATCCTGCCAAACCGTTTGACCTACCCGTAAATGTCCCCTGACAGAAGGTTCAAGCCCAGCAATACAACGCAACAAAGTCGTTTTGCCGCCGCCAGAAGGACCAAATAAGGCAGTTATCCCTGATTTAGGAAATGTGGTTTGCACTTCGAGGGAAAAATTGCGTCGTTCTAATTGAAATTTGACCTCAATGCTCATAAATTCACCACCATAAATCGTCTATTGAGCGTGTAAACCGCCACCAACATCAAAAAGGAAAGTAGCAATAATCCACCCGCTAACCAATGCGCTTGGACATACTCTAAATTCTCAACATGATCATAGATAGCAATTGAAAGCACTTGGGTTCTCCCCGGAATGTTGCCACCAATCATTAATACCACGCCAAATTCACCAACTGTGTGGGCAAAGCCGAGCACCGTGGCTGTTAAAAATCCAGGACGTGCCAGCGGTATAATAACGGAAAAAAAAGTATCCAATGGTGAGGCTCTCAAAGTAGCCGCCGCTTCCAAGAAGTGCTTTCCAACAGCTGTGAAGGCACCTTGTAAAGGTTGAACAACAAACGGTAATGAATACAAGACGGACCCGATGACTAAACCCGTAAACGTAAAGGCCAACGGTTTTCCACCTAAAGCCATTGAAAGACTTCCCACCGGACCATGCGGTCCAAGTGCAACGAGCAGATAGAAACCAAGCACTGTCGGTGGCAAAACCAGCGGTAAAGCAACCACTGCTTCCACAACGGGCTTGCCACGCCAACGAGTACGTGCCAACCACCAAGCCAATGGCGTACCAATCAGTAAAAGGATTACTGTTGTTAGAGAAGCGAGTTGGAGAGTAATCCATAGTGCGCTCAAATCAGCCTCATGCATTTAATATTTTCCTCATTGCTAGGATGTGCCAATAATCTAGGGAACCTCATAACCGAAATATTGGATGATCATTTTAGCTTCGTCACTTCGCACAAATTCCATAAAGGCTGATGCTACCCTGTTATTGGAAAGCTGCACGGCTTGTTGCTTGATGGGTTGGTATAGCTCGGTTGGCACTTTCCAGTAGGAACCACTGATTGGTTGGCAGGGACGCTTAAGCTGCGAAAGGGCTACAAAACCTAATCCGGCGTTTCCACTTTTGACGAATTGGTAAGCTTGACCAATATTTTCTCCACGTACCAATTGGAAGCGCACAATCTGCCAAAGTCCTAAATTTTCCAAAACTTGTTTAGCTGCTTGACCATACGGAGCCAACTTAGGATTAGCAATGGCAAGGTAGCGATACCCCCGTTTTTTGAGTACCGCCTCGGTGGCATAACCAAGCTTGGGACTGAATAGCACAATTTGACCTTGAGCATAAGTCATACGGCTTCCAGGTAATGCGACTCCTTGTTGTTCAAGCAATTTTGGGCGACGTATATCCGCCGCAAAAAAAGCATCAAATGGCGCGCCATTTATAATTTGAGCGTATAATTTGCCTGTGGAACCGAAAACCAAGACGATTTTATCACCCGTTTGGTATTGAAATAGCTCAGCAATAGCTTCTATGGCATGAGTGAAGTTCGATGCAACAGCGATACGCGCTTCTTGGGCTATAACCAGTGGTGAGCTGATAAAAATACTTAGCAACACTATAAACCTGATCATGGCATGAATTTTCCCTAACAAATTTTCCGGTGTATGGGGGCAAATTTTGAGAAGACAAGTTTCTGAATCAGAATTTTGATTTTGAGAATTTGCAAAATAAACCTGAAATCTTTATTATCCATCATCACAATTCAAACAGGTCAATCAGGATGTATTTGAACGATTTTATAATTGCGCGGGCTTTACATATATTAGGAGTTGTCATCTGGATTGGCGGTGTGTCGATGGTAACAACGATATTGTTACCCACCGTTAATAATTTTAGTCGAACAGAAGATAAAGTCAACTTTTTTGAAAAAATAGAAAGGCGCTTTGCATGGCAAGCGCGGATTACAACATTATTGACGGGGCTCACCGGTTTCTACATGCTATATATCATAGACGGCTGGCCACGTTATTTGGACATCAATTATTGGTGGATACATGCCATGACGATCATTTGGGGTATTTTTACCTTGATGTTATTTGTTTTAGAACCACTAATTTTGCATCGTTGGTTTTTACAACAGGCGCAACAAGAACCTGAAAAAACTTTTGCACGGATTCAGCGCATGCATTGGATATTGTTAACGGTTAGTTTAATTACGGTTATTGGTGCTGTGGTGGGAAGTCATGGGGGGCGTTTTTTTTGAATGCCCACTTGAATAACTACAAGGATTACTTTTAAAAAAGGATAAGTCAAAACCTACCTCATCGGTGGGGTTTATCCTAAGTAATCCTTGTAGTTAGTCAGCTACTGAATATCACTCAAACGTTTCACAATCTCATGCCAATCCACTTGCGTTGTCGTATGGCACCAAGACATCCGTAATGCGCCTTGTATTTCATCATCCGATAATGCCATCGCTTTAAGCACATGACTCTGTGTATAGTTAGAAGAGGTACAAGCTGAGCCATTTGAAATGGCAACCTGGTCTTTTAAAGCCAACATCGCCGCCTCCGAATCCAATCCAGCAATTGAAAAATTAATCACATGCGGTAAACTACGATCTAAATCGCCATGAATTAGCGGCTTTAGGGGAGCTAACCCTTCTAAAACCTGATCACGATACTTGCGACAAATTTTGGCACGTGCTTGGGCATGCTTTAATGCAAGTTCACTTGCCACACCAAATCCAACAATTAAAGGCACCGGCAAAGTGCCTGCCCTTAAACCTCGTTCTTGTCCACCGCCATAAACAAGCGGGGTTAATGGTATTTTTTGGTAATCACGTCGGCGCATAATCAACGCACCAATGCCTTTTGGTCCATAAATCTTGTGGGCACTGGCGCTGATCATGTCAATACGCGGATGGCGCAGTGTCGAAATATCTTTACCAAATCCTTGTGCAGCGTCTACATGAAAATAAGCGGGATGTTCAGTGAGTTTATTGGCCATTTCAGATATGGGTTGAATAACACCCGTTTCATTATTCACATGCATCACCGATACAAGTAAAGTATCATCACGAACAGCCGCCATAATATTGTCCGAGTCAACCCATCCCCCCTGAGTGGGCGAAACAAAAGTCACTTCAAGTGCTGCTAATGGTTCAAGTACTGCTTTATGTTCAATTTGGGTGCTAACAATATGCTTTTTGCCATTTTGTTTGCCATATTTTTTTAGGCCTAAAATGGCTAAATTATTACTTTCTGTCGCACCGCTGGTAAAAATGATTTCATCACGGTTTGCCGCCACCAGTTTGGCAATCTGATCGCGCGCCTTTTGAACTGCTTGTTTTGCCCGCATTCCAAATTCATGGGTGCGACTTCCGGCATTGCCAAATTCTTCTGTCATATATTTCAATACCGCGTCACGCACCTCGGGTTCCATCGGGGTAGTGGCATTGCAATCAAGATATGTTGTCATGTCAGTTATCAGTTCAGGAAAAATTGATCTTGGGTAAAAGCAGTTTTATAGTTGCTATAATATTATATAAAACAAAGTTCAACACACCCCTAGTGATTTAGGGTAGTAATTTTGTTTTAATAACTGATCATTCAAAATGAACATGCAGCGCAAAACAGCCTTTGTTGATGGTTTCAAAGAAACCATCCAAGCCTTGATTCAACAAACACAAGAGCTTTATTTAATGGATGGAATTCCTTGGGTGATTGGTTACAGCGGTGGTAAAGACTCAACAGCTGCCTTGCAACTGGTTTGGTACGCCGTCTCTGAATTGCCCAAAAAAAAACGTAAAAAACACATCTATGTTATCAGCACCGATACTTTGGTAGAAAATCCAATAGTCTCTTTATGGGTAGGACATTCTTTAGAGGCAATGAAAAAAGCCGCCATTGAACAAAAATTACCTATTAGTTCACATCGCCTTATTCCACAAGTGCAGGACAGATTTTGGGTCAATTTGATTGGGCGCGGTTATCCAGCGCCACGCCCTAAATTTCGTTGGTGTACCACTCGCCTCAAAATTAATCCCTCTAATAATTTTATTAATAATGTCATTCGGCAAAATGGGCAAGTCATTTTAGTACTTGGCACCCGCAAAGCGGAAAGCACAACACGCGCTGCTAATATGACAAAACATGAGCAAACCAGTACCAGAGAACGGCTCGCAACCAATGCCAGCTTACCCAACAGTTGGATTTATACCCCCCTTGGCGATTGGACAAATGATGATGTTTGGATGTACATTACTCAAGTCAAAAACCCTTGGGGACACGACAATAAAGCACTCCTCAACATGTACCAAGGGGCCACTGCTGATGGTGAATGTCCATTAGTGGTTGATACCAGCACGCCGAGTTGTGGAGACAGCCGATTTGGCTGCTATGTATGCACGATGGTTGAACAAGATAAATCTATGCAGGCGATGATTCAAAATGATGAAGAAAAAGAATGGATGTTCCCATTGATGACGCTTCGCAATAAATGGCTTAACATCAAGGGGGATCGCAAAAACCGTGATTTTCGCCGCATGACGGGTGAATTAAAAGTGTTTGCTGATCGCTTAGTGCATGGGCCTTACAAACAAGAGTATCGTGAAAAACTTTTAGAGGCTGTACTGAGTGCGCAACAAGCTGTACAAAAAAATGGACCCCCAACAGTTAAAGATCTTGAATTGATTAGTCATGATGATTTAGAAGAAATTCGCCGGATTTGGGTCATGGAAAAACATGAGATTGAAGATACTTTACCTCAAATTTACCAGCACGTGATGAAACGACCCTATCCAGGCAAGCGCTTAGAAGACAATCAAGTTTTTCAGCTTGAGGATCTCGCACTTTTAAAAGAAATTTGCCAAGAAACAGATGATGAAGATAAAATTCATTATCAACTGATCCGTGAATTGTTGCACCTTGAACAACAACATCGCACAATGGCACGCCGCGCTGGACTTTATGATGCGCTTGATAATGCGCTACAGCGCCATGCTTTTACCAATGCAAAAGAAGCGACAGAGTTTGCGTTAAGGCGGCATGATGCTCTCACTAAAGCGAAGGGAGAAAACAATACAGAAGAGGATAAACCAACAAAGGATAATTTATTACTTGATTTCAAATAACTTTTCTTTCAATCTGGAGCAGGTTTGCAACTTGCTTCATAACGTTTATCTTGGGGGCTAAAAACTATTTTGCAATTTTTTTTGGATTGTGTTTTAATGATGCAGAGGCATAACAGTTCTATCTTAATGCCCCAATTATAACCATTGTAGAAGCTAAAAATGAAAATATCGCGGGTGGTTTAGGACAGTGTATAGCGGAAATGTTTGCATCAAGTCTCTTTAATGAGAAAGAAAATGAACCTTTACCTAAAATCTATGGTACTGTGACAACGGGTAATACATGGCGATTTCTCGAATACGAAGATAACATTGCTTATATTGATGTAGAGGAATATCACATTACAAATGTTAATAAAATTATAGGCATATTAACTGAAATGGCAAGTGATGAGAAGGCAAAAATGGTGCTATGACACTGAAATGAGTTATAGTTTTTCAGAAAAATAATTTTCAAGCCCCAAATCCTTGGGGCTTTTTTTTGTGTTTAGATTTTCTTATATTCTGTTCCTTTAAAACGAATCCTCACTGATATGATTTTTGAAGAAATTGTTCTGTATAATTTTGGCATTTACAAAGGACGCCACGTTATTAAACTTTCGCCGCCATCTTATGACAAAGTCATCATTTTGTTGGGTGGGCTTAATGGTAGTGGTAAAACCACGCTGTTGGATGCTTTGCAGCTCACCCTTTATGGTAAATTTGCTAAATATTCAAACAGAGGTAGCACTAATTATTTCGATTATTTGGGCAAAATGATTAATTATCATGCTGACGCCAGTAATGGCGCTGCCCTTGAACTCCAATTCAAACATTTTAGAAATGGTAAGGAGGAATCTATTCGTGTTCTCCGCTCTTGGCAGTTGAGGGGCAAAACGATTAAAGAAACCGTTGAAGTGAAGCGTGATGGCGTTTTGGATTCTGTGATCACCGATTTTTGGTATGAATATGTTGAAGAATTTATACCAGCCCAAATTTCCAATTTATTTTTTTTCGACGGTGAAAAAATTGAAGCATTTGCTGATCAAGATAAGTCAGCAGAACTACTTAAAACGGGTATTCATGCTTTATTAGGTTTGGATTTGGTTTATCGCTTATCCACAGACTTATTAACGGTGGAACGTAAACGCCTAGCTCGACTCCAATCCAATAAAACTCATTCCAATCTCAAGGAATTAGAAGAAGAACTTAAGTATTTGGAGACGATGGCGGATAAAAATACACAAAAGTTCATTGAAATGCAAGTTTGTTTAGAGCAATTAAAAAAAGAGCAGGAAAAGCATAAACAAGATTATTGTCGTGAAGGCGGTGAACTTTTTGAACAACGTGAAACGATTGAAGCACAATTTCTAGTGGCCCAAGAAAAACTCAACGCTCTTCAAGAAGAATTGCGCGATATCGCGGCTGGAGAGGCGCCATTAATGATGATACAAGATTTACTCCGCTCCACCCACAAACAAGCGCTTTTAGAAAATGAGGCTAAACATAATCAAGCTTTCCAAAAGGAACTTGAAAATCGTGATGCAACTTTACTTGAATTATTAAAACAACACACTGCGAACCATGCAGCGCTAACAACGGTTGAGGCATTTTTTGAGGAAGATAAACTTAAACGCCAACAATTTATCCAAACCAAATGTTATCTCAATACTGATCCTAGTGCTTTTAGTCATTTACAATTATTCACCAAAACACAGGCATCCATACGAAAACTCTTTGAGCAAATTGAAGTCGCCAGCAACGATATTGACAAATATCAACAACAACTCGCCAGTATTCCAGATCCAGAAAGTTTAAGTGGCATCCAGGCTAAACTCAAGAACACACAACAGGAAATTCAACAACTTCAATCAAATATTGAAAGTTTAGAACAAGAACAAGTCCGTTTTTCAAAAAAAATAGCACGCCAACAAGCGGATTTAACAACGGCTTATGAAACAATAACGAAGGAAGAATTTGCTAATGAAAAGAGCCATTATCTTATTAAGCATTCTAAAAGGGTACGCACTACCCTCAAAAAATTTGGACAGGCTGTTACAAAAAAACATATTCGGAGAATTGAACACTTGATTTCTGATAGTTTTCAACAACTGATCAGAAAAGAAAATTTCATCAGCCAAATCGAAATTAATCCGAATGACTACACAATAACACTCTATACACCGAGCCATGAGAAAGTGCATCCTAAAAGTCTTTCAGCAGGTGAGAGACAATTGCTTGCTGTTTCCATATTATGGGGCTTGAGCCGTGCCTCTGGGCGTCCATTACCGGCAATTATTGATACACCGCTCAGTAGGTTAGATGGCAACCATCGTCAAAATTTGGTTGATAGTTATTTTCATCAAGCTAGCCATCAAGTGATTTTGTTATCCACCGATGAAGAGATTAATCAAAAATATTACGCCGATCTCAAATCTGCGATTGGGCGTGAGTATCGTATCATTTATGAAAAAGACAAACAATCATCTGTTGTCAAGTCGGGTTATTTTTTTTAGTTGGTGGAAATTTATGTCAGGAGATACGAATGGCCATTGAAACCATTAAACTTTATGACAAAGCCAAAAGTCAATTAGTCATGCTTAAACGCAAAACTGGCATTGGAAATTGGAATGTGCTTTGTCGGTGGGCTTTTTGTCTCTCATTAAGCGACTCATCCATTCCGCCCAAGGAAAAGCAGCAAACGGATAGTTCAATAGAAATGACTTGGAAAGTTTTTGGTGGCGCACATGCTGACGTGTATTTGGCTTTATTAAAGCAGCGGTGCAAACAAGATGGTTTAGAGTTATCACCTAAAACGCTAAATGAACAATTAAAATTGCACCTTCACCGGGGCATTGCTTATTTAGCAGGTAATGGGAAATTGACAGATATTTCTAAGTTATTTACGTTGATAGAATTAAAAGAATAAAACCGTAAATATACTTTAGTCCTTCACAAATTGAGCTTTTTTAAAAGACTGAAATTTGAGTGTTAATAGTGAATCCAGTTCTTTTTTGTGAGTGGTATGTGTTTTGACAAGACAATTAATAATGGCCGCTTTGAATAAGGCAAAATCAGAGTAATATTTAGAATAGAGACATTTTTTTTTGACAAATTTCCAAAGGCGTTCAATTAAATTTAAATTAGGCGAATAAGGAGGAATATAAAGCAACTCAATATTAAGAGATAAAGCCAATTCTTGCACCAAACGACATTTTTGATAACGTGCATTATCTAATAATTTTGAACTGTGATTCTTATGATTTTTGTGATGAAAGGTGATGAAAAATAAGCATCAACACCCTCATAATAATCAAACAGAGACAAATCTGTCCTTGACCGAAGTTTGGACTCCTAATCCAAGGAGTCCAAACTTTGGTCTGGAACAGGATAAGAGCTTACAACCAAACCACTTCAATCCTTTTCCCTTCTT
>CAYFOB010000017.1:6584-19458 GCA_964344525.1 uncultured Thiomargarita sp. | reverse complement strand
CTAAGACTTTGACCGCAAACTTAAAAACCTCATTACCTTGCATTTTAGTAAAGGCATCACCATTGAGGCGACCATGTGCCACCGTCGCAGGGACAGTGAGCACATCTTTGTAAGCGCCATCAGCATGTAAATGCGTGGAGATGATGCCTTGCTCTGTACTGGCTTCAAGTATGGCAGCACCAGCACCATCGCCAAACAAAATGCAGGTACTGCGATCAGTCCAATTTATCATGCGCGAAAAAACATCAGCACCGACGACCAATGCACGTAGTGCTGCGCCTGTTTTAATGAATTTATCGGCGATACTCAATGCATAAACAAAACCACTGCACACAGCCTGCACATCGAAAGCCGCAGCACCGTGAGTACCTAAACGGGCTTGCAGTAAACAAGCTGTGCTAGGGAAAATGCGATCAGGCGTTGTGGTCGCTAAAATAATTAAGTCCAATTCTGAGGGTTCTAAACCTGCCGCTTCTAATGCGCGGCGGGCAGCCACTTCTGCTAAATCACAAGTATCTTGATCATCAGCAGCCAAATGGCGGGAGCGTATGCCAGTGCGTTCAATAATCCATTGATCGGTGGTATCTACCATCCTCTCAAGATCAGCATTGGTCAATATCTTATCAGGCAGATAGCCACCCGTTCCAATAATACGAGAATAAATCACTCGACGCGCCTTTTCTCATTAAATAACGTTGCCAGTTGTTGACTGATTTGCGAGGGCACATTTTTTTGCACCTCAATAATGGCTTCCTTGATCGCATGAGTGAACGATAACACGTCAGCACTGCCATGACTTTTGATCACAATTCCACGCAAGCCGAGCAAACTGGCGCCATTATATCGACGTGGATCAATCTTTAAACGTATATTTTTGATAATGGGCAATGAAATCAGGGCTGCAAAGCGAGTCCATAAATTTTTACTAAAACTTTGCTTGACGTAATGACTGATCATTTTAGCAACACCCTCCGTGGTTTTAAGGGAGACGTTGCCCACAAAACCATCACAAACCACAACATCAGCTGTGCCTTTATAAATATCATCGCCTTCAACAAAGCCGATGTAATTAATAGTTGGACTTGAAGCCAACAACTTTGCAGCCTCTTTGACACGTTCATTACCTTTAATCTCTTCTTGCCCAATGTTGAGCAAGCCAATGCGTGGGTTTGGCAAGTTATCGACCGCTTGGGTCAATACTGTACCCATCACTGCAAATTGAAACAAGTGTTCAGGAGTGACCTCAATATTAGCGCCTAAATCAAGCACATGGGTGCAAGTTCCCACCATATTAGGCAAAGCGGTAATGATGGCTGGTCTATCTATGCCAGGTAAGGTTTTTAACACAAAACGGGCTGTTGCCATTAAAGCGCCAGTGTTACCTGCACTGACGCAAGCATCTGCCACACCCTCTTTGACCAAATTAATGGCGACACGCATTGAGGAATCTTTTTTGTTGCGTAAAGCCCGCGATGGGAGTTCATCCATTTCTACGCGCTGTGTTGCATGATGAATGGATAAACGTGAGCTCATCTTTTGCTGACCTAATACCTGTTTAAGTACTGCCTCATCACCAACGAGAATCAGGTGCACATCCTCTTGTTTTGACAACATCTTTAGAGCGGCTGGGACAATGATTTCAGGTCCATGATCGCCACTCATCGCGTCTAAAGCAATGCGTGGTGTCAATTTTTATTCGTCCTTTGTAGCAATAACTTTACGACCTCTATAATAGCCAGAGGGGCTGATGTGGTGGCGGAGATGTTCTTCACCGAGGGATGGTTCAATGGATAATGTTGGCGCAGTTAATCCATCATGGGAACGGCGCATGCCACGTTTAGAGCGAGTTTTACGATTTTGTTGTACAGCCATGCTAAAAATCCTTTATCAATGAGTTTTTAATTTTGATAAGATCTGAAAAGGGTTATTTTGGAATGTATTATTTTCAATGTTTTGTGGTTTATATTCGTTAGATGGACATGTCGTATGCATCGCCACAATAGGCAAAGCTAAAATCAGTTCATCTTCAATCAATGTTATCAGTGATATTGGTGTACTTGTTAGAGTGAGGGCTTCATAGCCCGCTGGTAAATCGTTTTTTTGTTTTTCTGTGACAACCATTAAAGCAACTTTTGCGTCAATTGGATACGACATCGGTTGCAAACAACGTTGACATTGCAAAAATAGTTGCGTTTGTACTTTGCCCTGAATGGTTGTGCGATTTTGTTCATCTGTCGCAAATAGCCAATCAATATGGACATCTCCCCTAATTTCACACAGATTCTCATGTAAGCGTGACATTTCTGCAAGCGCAACCTGCCCTTTCAAGTGAGCACCATGAAGGGCGAGACGCTTTGGATCAATCAGCGTTGGTAGATTTTTTAACATAAGCGTACAATGGTATAATGACAAACGACATTATGTCAAATCCAATTCCATTTTTTGTGAGCTTATTTATGACTGTACTGCCTTTAGTGCTTGCTTCAACTTCCCCATTTAGAAAAAGTGTGTTGCATCGCTTGCATATAGCGTTTGAAACCTTTGCGCCCCATGTTGATGAAACGGCACTCCCAAATGAACCCCCAACAGCACTGGTCACTCGTTTAGCTGAACTTAAAGCACGCTCTGCGCAATTAACTTACCCACAAGCCTTAATTATTGGCTCTGATCAAGTTGCTGTGATAGGCGATACAATATTGGGCAAACCGGGTACCCATGAACAAGCTGTTAAACAACTGAATCAAGCAAGTGGCCAACAAGTCGATTTTTTGACAGGCTTATGCTTATTTAATACTAACACGAATCAAGCTCAAATTGACATTGTACGTTTTGGTGTCATATTTCGTAAACTCACAAAAAAACAAATAGAAAATTATTTGGCAATAGATAAACCTTATAATTGTTCTGGTAGTTTTAAATCGGAAGGTTTGGGGATTGCTTTGTTGGACAAAATGGATGGTAATGATCCCACCGCTATCATAGGTTTACCCTTGATTCGCTTAGTCCGCATGCTTGAAGTGGAAGGGGTGTCGGTTGTTTGAATAAAACCCGAATAACTACAAGGATTACTTTTAAAAAAGGATAAGTCAAAACCTAAAATCTAGTGGTTTATCCTAAGTAATCCTTGTAGTTATTCGCAGGGTTGAGAAGGAGAGTGCGTAACATCAGTTATCAATTAACTGATAACTGATTTCAAAGAATGGTAAAAGAAGCACATTAACTACAATTCTAATTGAATCGCAGAAATATTGTTTTTGGCAAGCAAATCGCGTGTTTTGTTGAGCTCATCCAAATTTGTAAACGGTCCCACTTGCACTTTATACTGATTGTCAGTTTCATCAATAGTCGTTGTAGCAGGAACGCCAAGTGACGCTAAATACTCTTTTAACCCATTGGCTTGCTGCTCTTTTTTAAATGAGCCCACTTGCAATACATATTTAGCAGGCGCTGTTGTATTTTCTTCAACCTTGGGCTCTTCAAATTGAAAATTATCGGTTGGCGAATTATCAACCGGTTGGCTTGTTTGGGCTTCGGTTGAAGAGGGTTGTGCGATTTCTGGTGCGTTATGTGGGGCCACTTTTAAATAAATGAGAAAAGAAATAAACAGACCTATCGCAATGCCCGCCAATAGCCATGTCCATTTTGGGGGACAAATAGGTTGAAAATCGTGATTTTGGGTAGCCATTTTTACATCACCTCTGGTGCAGAGACACCGATGATTGTCAATCCATTACGCAGCACTTGTTGCACTGCGGCAATTAAGCTTAAACGTGCATTACGCAATTCATCATTCTCTATTAATATTTTGTGGTTAGGGGCGTCATAAAATGTATGAAAAGCCTCCGCCAATTCATGTAAATAATAAGCCAATTGGTGAGGTTCATAAGCTTGTGCCGCCATTTCTATCACTTCTGGATAGCGCGATAGTGTGACCAACACGGTTTGTTCATAGTCAGATAAAGGCAGCGTGCTTTTTTGATGGTGCCAATCTAGCCCTCTCTCATGTAATTCTTTAAATACACTGGCAATTCTCGCATGCGCGTATTGAATATAATAAACAGGGTTTACTTTTTTGGATGATTTTGCCAATTCCAAATCAAAATTCAGATGTTGTTCACTTTTGCGTTGTATATAAAAATAGCGAGCCGCATCACGTCCAACTTCATCACGTAATTCACGCAACGTCACAAATGAACCACTACGAGTAGACATTTGCAAGCGCTCCTTTCCACGGTATAAAGTTGCAAATTGCACTAATAAAACAGTTAAACGCTTGGCATCCGCCCCCAACGCGGTCATCGCCGCTTTGACACGTTGTACATAACCATGATGATCTGCCCCCCAAATATTAATTAAGTGGTCAAAACCACGTTCTAATTTGTTCAAATGATAGGCAATATCTGAGGAAAAATAGGTGAATTGTCCATTTTCACGGACCAATACCCGATCTTTTTCATCGCCAAATGCGCTAGATCGAAACCATAACGCGCCTTCTTGCTCGTAGGTATGTCCATTCGCTTTCAATTGGTCGATAGCCCGTTGTACTGTGAGCTTAGATTCATTAAACCACTCATCATACACCACACCAAATTGTTCCAAATCACGGCGTATGTCTTCAAGAATGGTTTCAAGGCCTTTTTGAAAGACAAGTTGATAGGAGTCTGCGCCAAGCAATTGTTGAGTGCGCTCAATCAGGGCGTCAATGTGCAGTTCTTTATCCCCCCCTTGATCTTGATCAGGTGGTAGATTCTCAAATTGTGCACTATGCCGCAAAGTATCGCCCTGCGTCCTGTGCAAACTGGCTGCGATGTCCCAAATA
This sequence comes from uncultured Thiomargarita sp., assembly GCA_964344525.1. Taxonomy (GTDB): domain Bacteria; phylum Pseudomonadota; class Gammaproteobacteria; order Beggiatoales; family Beggiatoaceae; genus CAYFOB01. The sequence goes on along the minus strand of CAYFOB010000017.1, from coordinate 14,639 downwards.
TAATCGCCCTGGTAGCCATTTACAGGAAATGTGACGGTTTCACCGCACAATTCTAAGTAACGCAACCAAACACTGGTTGCCAAAATATCCATTTGTCGCCCAGCATCATTAACATAATATTCTTTATAGACTTTAAAGCCAGCGGTTGCCAATAAATTAGCCAAAGCGGCACCATAAGCGGCTCCCCGCCCATGTCCTACATGCAAAGGACCGGTGGGATTGGCGGAGACAAATTCTATCATCACCGATTGCCCTGCACCGAGTTGGCTACGCCCATAAAGCGCTTGGGAGGTCAAAATATCATCAATAACCGCACGATAAGCTTGGGGTTTTAAAAAGATATTGATAAAACCTGGACCTGCAATTTCGACTTTAGCAATAAACGGATCATTTGTTGGCAACTGTGCAACAATTAACGACGCTAAATCACGCGGACGTTTTCGCGCAGACTTTGCCAACACCATAGCAGCATTACAAGCAAAATCCCCATGCTGAGCATCACGAGTCCGTTCAAGATGGATATTGACCATGATGTTTGGAGGGATATGACCATTTGCTTGCAATTGAGTGAGGGCGTGAGTAAAGAGTGTGTGTAAATGCTGTTTCAAAACCTGTCTCAAATCTTGTTAAAAAATTGACTTAGTGTACCCAAAGTCAAGCAATCAAGCAAACAAAAGTCGCTACACTATCATATTATTTTCGACTTCTTCGTTTGGACCGTCTTTGTGATTTTCTCCTGGGCAAAATGAGTTCCAATTCTTTGCCATGTTGACTGATAATTTGTCGACGCAAATTTTCTCTCTCCTCTGGTTGCAACCCAATGCTCAATTTTGTAAAATCCCAATCTCGAAGTCTTAACATGTCCCGATCAAGTTTATCGGCACAATCATTGCACAATCCTAGCTCGTTAAGAGCAGAGGTTGCATCACAACCTTTACATTCAATGTCGTCCTGGGGGACGGTGTCTTCCGGTGAACGGTTTTCATCCAAATTCATTTAAGTTTCATCTCCTATAATGCGTCGGTTATGATCCCGACACGAGCGATTGAAAAATATATTATAAATGATTCGTTGCAAAAAGTGGTTAGGTTAAATATCTAGCCGCTCCGATTTGTCATATATATTAGTGTATGCTTATATTTGGGGGTTAAGAGGAAACTTACAAGTTGTTGTTCAGTTATCAGTTATCAGTTATTAGTTAATTATGTTGCTTTCTCACAGATTCGTCATAAGTTGCGCTAATTAGTTTTTGTAGTTTATGTGGATTTAGGTGCCGAACGAGTGATTGCGGCAAAAAAAGCCCATGAGAAAATTGTCGTTGAGTGTAAAAAAATTATCCCCAATCCAATATTTCAAGGAAGCTTTGGGACAATACATGATGTATTTACCTATGCCCAAACGTATTCTCTATTTGTCAGATTATGAATTGCGGGCGCTAGAAGGTAAAACCTTATCCAAAGTGCACATTTTTCACAATGAGGATGATTTTGCCAACTATTTGCGTCACGATTCTAAAACGCCAATTTATTGGATAATCGATACCACACAAGAGGAATATCAAATCGCTTCTTTGCCACATGTGATTGGCAAAGATCGTCGCCATTTGATAGTGCATAAAATGAAGCGTTTGTTCAAGGGGATGCCTTATACTTATGGGGTTGTTCAAGGGCGTGAGATGCAAGGGCGACGCGATGATCAAATTTTATTCACAGCACTCTCTAATCCTGCTTTATTACAACCTTGGTTGAAATTAATTGCCGCTCATAAGGTGCCACTTGTTGGTATTTATTCTTTGCCATTGTTAAGTCAGGAATTGCTTAAATATTTACCCCAAGCAAATTATACTTTGTTGCTGGCACATACGCCACCTATTAAATCAAACAGCGTTGCTGGGCTCCGCCAAAGCTTTTTTATTAATCAAAAATTGCAATTCAGTCGTTTAAATCCTTTAAATACGCTTGAACCTCAAGAATATGCTGAGTCTGTTTTGACGCAGGTAATCACAACGAAACGCTATTTAGCCAATGCGCGGAGGTTATTTGATCAGCAGTTGTCAACCGTGATATTAACTCCTTTAGTCGCTGCCTTAAAACAGTCCCTTAGTGACGACTTATCCCCAATACATATTTTAGATAACCGCGATTTTACTCCCCTATTTGAGGACGGTGATTTGCACCGTTTGGTTGCCTTTCAATTAAACTGGCAGACAAGGAATCATTATGCCAGTCAGCTTGATACCCGTTATTTTTTGTACCGACGATTGCGTATGGGAATTTATTTTTTGTCCCTGTTATTGTTGTTAGGGGGAGTGGGAGTCAGTGCAGTCATCCTAGAAAAAGCGTTTAATGTTCAGCAAGTGGGGCAACAAATTGCTGATAAGACTGCTAAACGTCTCGTAGAATTAGAACAATTAAACAAGAAAAAACCCAATTTACCCCTTGATATTTTGTTGATTCGCAATATTGTTGATGTTGGGCATCATATCAAAGCACACCACCTTTCACCACAAGCGGCATGGCAAAAGCTCAGTCATGTCTTAAATCGCCATCCTGACTTATTTCTTGAACGATTGGAATGGGGAACTGGGCATTTTCCAAGCGATATTTTCGATTCAAACGCTATTGAAAATGAGGAGTTAGTTGATTTAACTAAAGAGTTTCTGGAAGGGATGAGACTACATGGCAAAATTCATCCTTTTGATGGCAATTACCAAAATGCTTTAGACATTTTCAATCAATTTATAAACGATTTGGGTAGCGATTTTTGGAAAATCAAGGTGCAACGTTTTCCCTATGATTCTAAGCAAATTCTCCAAGGGCAAATTGGCTTACAAAATAAAGTGGGCAATGCGCCGTTTGTTGTAGATATTTTGATTAAGCATAATTTGAGAAAGTTTAGTCGCTGATGTGACGCGCGGTATGATAAGATGTTTATTTTTTGCGTCCCTTAATGGAGAATCAAATGCGTTTTGTGAAACAGATTCAAGAAATTATTACTTTTCTGGAAAATTTACCGCCGCATGAAAAATTGCAGGAGCTTTCAAAAATCATGCTGTTTAAGGGACGTTATCGTGTTCTTAAAAATACTTTATCAAGTATTAAGTTTGTTTTTATACTTGATTTAGTCAATTACAGTAAAATGCTTTTTCTTGATCCTTTGCCTATTGAAGAACTATTGAATATTTTTGCGATAGAACCGAGTTATAGTTCATTAACAGGCAATTTAGAAATTGGGCATGTTATTAGAAAATTTGAAGCGTCACGGGCATATGCTTTTGCTAATCATTATAATAGGCCAACAGAAGATATACGACCTGTGATTCAAAATACGATGGTTGTTAGTACTTTTGGTGCCACAGGCGCTATTTATACGATGCTGATGGCTTTATCAGCAAAAGAACGTGCAACGGGGAAAAATAGAACAAGTATTGTTTTTAATGCGCCAACTTATTATTTGGCAGATGCGTTTGCCAGGCTCAATGGTTTAAACTCAATACCTGTGCATGGAACACGAAAAGAAGGTTTTATTCCATCACCTGCTCAAATTCATGAAGCTTGTCAAAATCCTTCTGTTTTTGCTTGTGTTTTGACTTATCCAAGTAATCCCGCTCAAAATAGTTTTAAAGAAGATGAGATTTCTGAATTAGTGCGCTTGATTGAATATTGTCAGTCACATCAAATCGGTTTAATTGCTGATACGATTTTCCAAGAGCTACGATGGGCATCCGCACCACCAGTTCCAGAAATTTTTGCGTTGACAGATTCAGCCAGTTGTTTGTGCAAAGTGTTTAGCCCTAGCAAAGATCATCCTTTTGCTTGTGGTTATCGTGTCGGTTATTTAATGGCTGATAAAAATTTAGAACCTTGGTTAGAGCGTGTTGCCTCGTGTGCAACGACTTCACCGAATACACTGAGTCAAATTTGGTTGGCTATTGACAGTGTCTTTCGTCGCGCAATGATTGAGGGAGAATTGAATGAAGAATTGTTTTTACCCTTAAAAGGGAGTGCGCTTTTTGGTTTTTCTTTCAAGCGGTTAGGTGCCGATGAAATCTATCAAAAAATTTCTGATGCTGCGCTTTATCCACGCTATGTGGAAAATATAAATCAATTTAGGAAAAAAATGGATTTGAGTCTTGATAAGGTATGGCATTCGCTAAATAGCAATGCTTTTTTTGAGGTTGATGCACGTCCGTCTTATGGAAATACCTTATTGGTGCGAATACCTAGGCAGGATAAATTTTCAAATGAATTAGAATATTATTTCCATGTTCTTTTAAAGGCTGGTGTTATTGGGAGTATTGGGGGGTGTTTTGGTCTACCTGATGATGATTATATCTATTTTCGAGTTGTTGTGGGTAGCTATCCGCCGGAGGTGACTATTGCGGCTTTGGAGCATGTTAGAGAGTGTTTGAGTGATTAGCTCGTTTCCATTCGACGCTTTGCGTCAAATGGAAACAAATCCCTGTCGTTTAATCCCGATAACCCGCGTATTCCCTTGCCTCAATAAGTATATTAATCCAATCATCAGGTTCCTTGTCCATCATTATGTAGTCAGCACCGGCTTCTTTTAGGTACTTTGTTGCATAATTACCAAAATTTTTGGCCGCGACATATTTACAATCTTTCAACATTTCACCTATTTTCAGATAGGCATTTTTTTCCTCTTCTGAAATCTTGCCTTCGCCGATGATAGCAGGACTTTCATAATTTTTTTGACAATATTCCGCAAACGGATTGGGACGATATTCACGCGCAACGACTTCTTTCCGATTTTTTAAATCGATAATCAAGAAACGATCAGCATGAAAGAAAAAGTGAGAGTATTCATCCTTATCAGCCTTCACAGCAAAGGCCATGCGTTCTATTTCAGGGAGAGACATAAGCGTTTTCCTAGGTCAAATTAGTTTTGTAATATAATAATTAGGTTACAAAAACGGATTTCAAATTAAAAATTTAAATGATTATAATTAGAAAAAACTATGGCGGTAATTTTCCTGTTCCCTCTAAACGATTAATCAAAATGTTTCTGGAAAGCCACGTCAAAATATCATCAAATTCATTTTCTACATAAACATTGTACATAAAAGTTTTATTCAAATTGCCATTTTCTATCTCTGGTACACCGTTTTTACCATAAGATAAGATGATGGCAGCTACGCGAGAATCTCCACTTTTTTTGGTCAAATAATTGTTTTGTCTATCTTTTATTCTTAAGCCGCTACTAAAAAGTTTTTGATAGTCAATGGGTTCCTCAGTATATTCATCTTCAGCCCGATAGCGAAATGGGTTGCCCCAGGCATCAAATCTGCCAACACCCAAGTCTGCCCAAGGCAAATAACCTTCTTTTTTATGAAATTTTGGATTTTGTAGGCCCGTTTTTTGATTTGAGGCAGGGTAGGGTAAACGTCCATAAATTGATATAAATCCTAATAGCGCCTCTTTAATTTCTTCTAAGGTTTTTTGGGTTTGTTTGTATTGTTGTTGATTTATTTGGGTGGAAATGGGCGTTAGTAAATGTCCTAGCAGTAGGCTGATGATGATCAATGCTATCACGATTTCAATTAAACTCAAACCATTTGTTCGCATTTTGTCAATTTTCACAGTCGCTATTCATCCGTTCATAGACAGGCGCAAAATCTTTGGATGTGATTAGCATTAAAGTGTCATTAAATATGACCTCATTGTTTTTTCTAGTCAGCGGTGCTTTGATGAAAGTGGCGGTATGCGGTGGACTGGTTGTGGCAAAAAAACCGCTTTTGCCACTTGGTACAAAAGAAAAATGCCCATTGCCTGTCGCATTATTGATGTTCAAGCCATTGTCAAGAAAATTTTCCACATGATTAACAGGGTCATTAATCAGTTCACTCCCACACTCAGTCGCATTTGTAGCAGTACGCACTTGTTCATTGATCATAAGCCCTGGCGCAAAAATGATTGCAATCACTTTATCTGCAATAATTTCATTGTTGGTATTGATCACAGAAAATAATCCTTCAGTTGTATTACTAATAATTTGCTTGGGATTATCTTTAAAAGTACCAGACACAGCATACCATAAACATTCGCCGCTACCATCGCGCAACGGTGGTAGTCCCAATGTTTTCCATGGTAAACGCCCTATGACGCTACTTTTTTTAATAGAACACGGCGGATTAGCAGTGCCATCACCCTTATTATCAGGGCAAGGTAAATAGCCTTGGGGTTGTTTAGGATGAGTTTCTGCATAAGTGAGCGCAAATCCTAATAAAGCCTCTTTGGCTTGCGCTAATACGCTTGCCGTTTGTTTTTGCCTTTTAATTTGAAAACGAGATTGGTTGAGATTAAACAACAAAATGCTTGTAACGCCTAACACAAGAGTCGTTAGGAAGATAATTAAGGCGGTGCCCGATTTATGAGGCATGATTTAAGTGCTCTATTTATTAAGTGATGTTACGCAGAATTTGAACTGTGATTGATATGATTATTTAGGGACAAGTCTATTGTCTTGAATCTTAACAGTTTGCCCCGGTTTTAACCAAATTCTCTGCTTGGAATGAGACAAAATAATCGGCACAGAAAAATCATCAGACATTTTATCTAATTCAACAGTAAAATCCTGTTGAAATAACTCATTGCTACCATTTATCCACACAATCCTTTGCCCATGACTGCGTATGACTAAACCGTTAAAAGTAATAAAAAAGGGGGGGTTAGGTTGACTCGTTTCTTCAATTATTGGTGGGCGTTTAGGGGGTGGCGGTTTAGCGCGTTCTGCATTGAGCGCCGCACGCTCTTGAGCCGTTGTGAATAAACGCTGCAAACCTTCAGCTTGTGCTGGTTGTGCAAAAGTCAATAACAACAATAAGAATAGAATTGATATATTGATCATTTATCTATCTGAGAGGTGTGCCAAACCAACACACAAGTTGCCATAAAATAGGGTTTGGATGCATCTTTAAAATCAATTTGATCGCGAAGTCGCTTAATGTGGCAGCTTTGTAGATTTAATAAGCCTGCAAATGTTTGAATGTCTATTGCTTTTGTTAATTTCAATAAATCTTCTTCGTGTAACAGCATTAATTTTAAAATGATTTGCGTTTCGTATGTTTTAAACGGTTTTTCTACTGTTATAAAATCGTGTATCGCGTACAGTTTAGTTTCTGAGAGTACATAGTTGGCACCGAGCAATGGTAATTGAGAAAGGAGTGTTTGCAATTGGTTAAACAGTTTTAAGCGTTGTTTTTCTGACTGTTGATCATAGGAAAAAAATTCTTCTGTGATCAATTGATTAAATTCTTTTAAATATAAACTATTAACAATTTCTAATGTTTCTTGCAATTGCGTATATTTTTTTTCTACCGCGCCAAAATGGCGATGTTGTGTTTGTGTCCATTCGATGAGGTAGCTATGATATTGTTGACTGGCAAAAATCAAAAGTGCGCCTAAAATGAGACTCGAAGCTAATACAATTAATGCGCTGGATAGTGCAGACCAATCAATTGTGGTATGGGTGGGTGGATTGTTCATTGTGATGTTATGCAGTTTTGTTTCCCACGCCTGCAAAGCGCTGCTTTGCACTCCAAAAAATTCAATGGAGTGCAAAGCGCAAGCTTTGCGACTTGTCCGTTGTACTCAAGAATAAATACCAACAATTAGGAATATTAAAAACCAACAACAAATGTATAAAAAATACTCCGATCAGATTCAAGCGGTATTTCATTCAAATTACGATACACATATTCGGGAAAAGTCACAGCCGTATCTGACAGATTATGAATTGATAGCACATGTTTCAGTGATTTGTGCTGATAGGCGAAATTCAAATCAAAAATGACTGAATCGTCTATTTTTTCATAACTACCATGCCTGGTGCCAAGATAGTTTCCTATGACAGATATTCCAAAGCCGCCAATATTTTTATGAATGCCTGCTGAGCCAGTGAATTTGGGAACATACTTAAAATTATAGTGATCCGTTCCTACCAATTTATCCCCATCATTACCGTGAACATAATCAAAATTCAGGTAAATATTGGCGATTTTAGGATTAAGATATTTTAACTCAACTTCTAATCCTT
>CAYFOB010000017.1:4030-6574 GCA_964344525.1 uncultured Thiomargarita sp. | reverse complement strand
GTTAGCATAAATATTTCTGTCACTGAGCACAGTGCCCTCTTCAAGGGTTACATTTCCCTTGATACGGTGTATTTTATTCTTGTAAATTGAATAATAGGCAAATGCCTGAATATAAAAATCATTATGAACGTGTTGATAGCCCAATTCAAAAGTATCAGCCGTTTCCGGTTTAAGAGTTTCAGTACCAAATACCGTTTGAGTCGGCGTTTGGAAATACAATTCAAACAAGCTTGGCGTTCTGAATGATTGCCCTGCTATGAATTTAATCGTATTTTTCTCATTGAGAAAATACGCAATTGTTCCCCGTGATGAGACATTATCCCCGAAATTTTCATTTTCTGTGAATCGACTGCCTAGGACAATTTTCCATGCGGAAGCTGGTTTCCAATCAACTTGCACATATTCTGAATATTCATAAACGCTTTTATTGGACAAATTGTTTTCAGCCAAAATGCGATTCGTGGAAAGTTGGATATTTTGATACTCATGGCTTTTTCTATGATCATAGTCCATGCCTATTTCAATGCCTAAATCGTCTGAAACAGAAAAAATATGACGGAAATTACCACCAACTCGGTATCCCAAAACATTCGCACGGATATCATCATCGCTAGAACGGGAAAAATTCCGCTCATTCCAGTCATAAAAAAGCTGCAATTTTGTATAATGTTTTTCACTCCAACCATGAGAAAATGTATAGCCAAGAAGAACACCATCAACATCGTGATTTTTTCCAGCACCGCTCGAATATTTTTGATCAGCCCCTTCAAATCCCCCTTCATCATTTCTAAAAGCATTCAACAACAAAGCATGATCATCATATTCAACCAAAAAATTGGCATTCAAGGTATCTGCATAATCATCAATAACACCATTAATACCCACAGTATCAGTATGATTATAACGACTCCTCTGCCCCCGTTTCTGATTAACGGCTGCAAAAACAGATAATCCATTTTCTGATTGGTACTGATAATTGGAACCAACAGAATGTGCCCCTTTATTGCCGATACCTACATGAATTTTTCCATTTGTCACATCAGAATCGCGCAAAACAATGTTAATAGCCCCCGTATAAGCTTGAGAACCATAAATCACCGAAGCGGGACCTCTTAACACTTCAATGCGTTCAACATCATGAATACTCAACCTGTCTAAATTACCTTCTCCTGTAATCGCATGCCAACTTGGTACATTATTGATCATAACCAGTACTTTATTGGCATAATGATCTTGAAGTACCCCACGAACAGTAGGGACTTGCTGTTTAAAAGCGGTTCGATAAACTTGGATGCCAGCAAGCGTTTCTACAGCAGAAGAGATTGAAGAAAAATTGTAATTTTCAATCATTTCACGATCAATAACAGTCACTGTAGACGGACTTTGTAGAGAGGTTTCTGCTTTGGTGGAAGCCACATTCATTTTCAATTCTAAATAGCTCTCCATGCGTAGAAAACGTAATTCATCTTGCAATTCCGCATCCTCTTCCAACATCAAGAGCGCATCATCTTGGGCATAAGTTTTTTCCGCAAAAACCAACATGACAAAGCATGCCACAAAGGTGAGCATTTGTAAGGGCATAAATTTTTTCTCCATGGTTTAATGCTACACACTTTTAAATTATACATATTTAACTTGACAATTTCCTCCGTACTTAGTTCATTAATATATACTAATATTATAATAAGGATTGGATTAAATTTGTCATGTCTTTTGCGTACGCCCCAGTCTGTTTATATCCAACGCAATATGCCATAATCTTAACTTGTAACAATAACGGTTTTAGCAACAACAGTGAGCAATTATAAAAATACTTTAAATCTACCTAAAACAGACTTTCCCATGCGCGGCAATTTGCCTAAGCGTGAACCGGAATTTTTAAAGCGCTGGGAAGAAATGCATTTATATCAACAACTTAGACGAAAAAATCGCCCAACTTTTATACTGCACGATGGTCCACCTTATGCCAATGGTGATATTCATATTGGACATGCTGTCAATAAAATCCTCAAGGATATGATTGTCAAAGCACGGACTTTAAGTGGTTTTGATGCGCCTTATGTGCCTGGGTGGGATTGTCATGGGCTGCCCATTGAATTGGAGGTTGAGAAAAAGCATGGTAAAGCAGGGCATAAAGTAGATGCGCGTCAATTTCGCAATGCGTGTCGCCAATATGCAAAACAGCAAGTTGACAAGCAGCGTACTGATTTTAAAAGATTAGGCGTCATCGGTGATTGGGATAATCCTTATTTAACAATGGATTATCACACAGAGGCGAATATTATTCGGGCGTTGGGGCGGATTGTTGCCACAGGACATGTTGATAAGGGCTTTAAGCCGGTGCATTGGTGCAGCGATTGTGGCTCGGCATTGGCAGAGGCGGAAGTCGAATATGAAGATAAAGATTCTATGGCGATTGATGTACGCTTTCTTGTTGTCAATGATGAAGCGCTGTTAGCACGTTGTCATCATGCCCCTGATCGTCTCGGTTCTGGACCATTATCAGTTGTTATTTGGACAACCACGCCTTGGACTTTGCCTGCT
>CAYFOB010000017.1:0-3967 GCA_964344525.1 uncultured Thiomargarita sp. | reverse complement strand
CAGTGCGAAGACAGCCAATATGGCGCTGAGCGTCTGATTGTCGCTGAAGCTTTGCTCAAAGATACCATGTTTCGTTATGGTATAGAGCATTATCACGTTATCGCATATGGGCTTGGAAAAAACTTAGAAGGTTTGCAATTGCAACATCCCTTTTATGATCGTCAAGTGCCCATTATTTTAGGTGAACATGTAACCACTGAGGCAGGTACGGGCGCAGTGCATACAGCGCCTGGGCATGGTCAAGATGACTATGTGGTGGGTCAACGTTATGGTTTACCGATTGATAATCCTGTCGATGAAAAAGGTCGATTTTTACCAAATACCCCTTTGTTTGCAGGTAAGCATGTCTTTAGCGCTAATGAAGAAGTCATCGAGGCGCTTAAAGGGCGTGGCAAGTTGGTGCATGAACATCGAATTCGCCACAGTTACCCGCATTGTTGGCGACACAAAACACCGATTATTTTTCGTGCGACCCCACAGTGGTTTATCAGCATGGAAAAAAATGGTTTGCGACAACAAGCCTTAGAAGCCATAAAAACAGTGAGCTGGACACCCGATTGGGGAGAACAACGCATTGAAGGCATGATTGTTAACCGCCCCGATTGGTGTATTTCACGGCAACGTCACTGGGGTACGCCTATTACCTTGTTTGTGCATAAAAGCAGCGGAGAATTACATCCACGCACACAAGAATTGATTGAAACGATTGCCCAACGAGTCGAACAAAACGGCATTGATGCGTGGTTTGATCTTGATCCTGCTGAATTGCTTGGAAAAGAAGCCGCTGACTATGAAAAAATAACGGATACCTTGGATGTTTGGTTTGATTCGGGTGTCACGCATGCAACCGTTTTGGAAAATCATGACAAACTCAGCGTGCCAGCGGATTTATACTTAGAAGGCTCCGATCAACATCGCGGCTGGTTTCAATCCTCGTTGCTGGCTTCGGTTGCCATGCGTAATGGCGTAGCGCCCTACAAAGGTGTACTCACGCACGGCTTTACCGTTGATGCTCAAGGCAAAAAAATGTCGAAATCTTTACGTAATGTGGTTGCACCGCAAAAAGTGCTTAAAAACTTGGGGGCAGATGTTTTGCGCTTATGGGTGGCGGCTACCGATTATCGTGGAGAAATCACCGTATCTGATGAAATTTTAAAACGGATTGCAGATGCCTATCGGCGGTTACGCAATACGGCACGATTTTTATTAGCGAATTTGCATGGCTTTGATCCCGAAAAGGACAGCGTCGCTCCTAAAGAGATGTTAGCGCTAGATCGTTGGGCTGTTGATCGCGCATGGCAAGTGCAACAAGAAGTTATTAAAGCCTACGATGCATATCTCTTTCATGTGGTTTATCAAAAGATTTATCATTTTTGTGCCGTTGATATGAGCAGCCTTTACCTTGATATTATTAAGGATCGTCAATACACTTGCCAAATCAATAGCACAGCCCGGCGCTCAGCACAAACCGCCTTATATCACATTGCTGAAGCCCTAGCACGTTGGCTTGCGCCCATACTCAGTTTTACAGCAGAAGATATTTGGCAATATATGCCAGGTAAACGCCAGCAATCTGTGTTACTAGAAACTTGGTATGAAGGTTTATTTCCAAACGACGCTGAGACTGCTTTTTGGAAGAAAATTTTTGATTTGAAAAACTGCGCTCTTCTGAGGCAATCGGTTCATCTTTGGATGCAGAAGTTGATATTTATTGTGATGATCCAAGCCAATTAGCAGCATTAGAAGATGAATTACGTTTTGTATTGATTACCTCCTATGCGCGAGTACATCCCAGCAGTGCTAAACCTGAACAAGCGGTTAAATATCAAAATGGATTTTGGATTGAAGCCAAGCCATCTCAACATCCCAAATGTATGCGCTGCTGGCATCATCGTGAAGAAATTGGCACATATCCTGAACATCCAGAATTATGCGGGCGTTGTGTAGAAAATGTCGTGGGCGAAGGAGAACAACGTCGTTATGCCTAAAAATAATTTAGTCTGGCTTTGGCTATCGCTGTTAGTTGTGATACTTGATCAATTAACAAAAATTTGGGTCACTGCCTCCTTGGAATTGTATCAATCCATCCCTGTGCTACCGTTTTTTAATTTAGTATTGGTACACAATGAAGGCGCCGCTTGGAGCTTTTTGGCGGATGCGGGCGGTTGGCAACGCTGGTTTTTGAGTGGATTAGCGATAGTCGTTAGTATTGCAATACTCGTGTGGCTAATCCGCCTCAAACCCCAACAACGTTGGTTAGCTGGAGCGCTTGCTTTAATCTTGGGTGGTGCCTTAGGTAATGTGATAGATAGAATAATGTATGGATATGTCGTTGATTTTATTGATGTTTATTATCAACAATGGCATTGGCCTGCGTTTAACATTGCTGATAGCGCCATCAGTGTCGGTGCCGTTATCTTGCTGATAGACGCTGTTATGGTGAAAAAATAAAATCCCATGAATAACTTCTAGTGTTTTATCCTTTTTTAAAACCTTACAAGTCGCAAAGCTACCGCTTTGCGACGTTGGAACAAAAGTAATAGAAAGGAGAGCAAAATGAGCAAAGAAACAGTCACAATCACTGACAATCGGACAGGAAAATCCATTGAATGTCCCATTAAAACTGGAACGCATGGACCCTCTGTCATTGATTGCCGCGCTTTATACAAAGAATTGGGGATGTTCACTTTTGATCCCGCTTTTGTGACAACAGCCAGTTGCGAAAGTCAGATTACCTTTATTGACGGTGAAAAGGGCATTTTATTATACCGTGGATACCCAATTGAACAGTTGGCTGAACATAGCAGTTATTTGGAAGTGTGTTATTTATTGTTATATGGTGAGCTGCCCACTGCGGATCAAATGAAAGATTTTCAACACTCTGTTTGCCAACATACCTTGTTGCATGAAGGGTTATTGAATTTTTACAAAGGTTTTAGACATGATGCTCACCCAATGGCGATGCTTGTCGGTGTTGTGGGTGCCTTATCGGGTTACTATCCTGATGCGATGGATATTCACAATCCTGAGCATAACAATATGAGCGCGATACGCCTCATTGCCAAATTGCCAACCATTGCTGCTAATATTTACAAATATTTGATTGGTCATCCTTACGTCTATCCGCGCAATGACTTAACCTATGTTTCAAACTTCATGAACATGATGTTTGCAGTGCCCAAGGAAGATTATAAAATTAACGAAACAGCCCTTAAGGCATTGGAAATCATACTGATTTTGCATGCCGATCATGAACAAAATGCCAGCACCTCAACAGTCCGCTTGGCAGGGAGTTCACAAGCGCACCCATTTTCTTGTGTTGCGGGTGGCATTGCGACGTTGTGGGGGCCCGCACATGGTGGCGCAAATGAAGCCGTTATTCGCATGTTGCAAAAAATCGAAGATCCGAAAAATGTTTCCCAATATATCAGCCAATTTAAAGATGGTAGCGCGCGACTGATGGGCTTTGGACATCGCGTTTATAAAAACTATGATCCGCGTGCCAAGATTATTCGGAAAAATTGCTATGACGTTTTGCAAGAATTAGGGAGCAGCCAATCGCAACCCTTATTTGATACGGCGATGGAATTAGAACGAATTGCGCTTTCTGACGATTATTTTATTGAACGCAAATTATACCCCAACGTGGACTTTTACTCTGGCATAATCCTCACCGCTTTGGGTATTCCATTGAATATGTTCACAGTCATGTTTGCAGTCGCACGCACAATCGGTTGGATTGCACAATGGACAGAAATGATGGAGGAGCCAAATATGAAAATTGGTCGTCCGCGTCAGTTGTATATTGGGGCAGAACGGCGGGATTATGTGCCGATGGAGGAGCGCACAGGCTAAGAATTGGGAATGGTAAAACTTAAGTAACACCGATCTTGGTATTCCAGACGTGGAAAAATTATTGCCAAGAATTAATAAGTGATGTTACGCACTCTTGTTCACAAACCATAGT
>CAYFOB010000016.1:0-19949 GCA_964344525.1 uncultured Thiomargarita sp. | reverse complement strand
CTAAAATTTCAGTTATTTTAATAATCCGAAAACTTGAACGTTTGGAGTATATATAAATAACTTCGTATAATATCAATTATTGTTGATGTTTAGAAATTATACAACAAAGTCGTTTTTCCCCTCGTTCCCACGCCAGCACATGGGAACCAGAAGGAGAGTGCGTAACATCAGTTAATAAATATTCGATTTTGACTTATCCTTTTTTAAAAGTAATCCTTATAGTTAGTGAGTTTTGAGTTCAAAAAACAACTCAATACATTTGAATTTACGTTACATTGCAAGAGCTATTCAACATTATCTATCGCACCCCTTTCTACAATCTGCCCAAAGCTAAGCCCTGCATCATTCGTTGGTAATTGCCTTCCCAAAAAAACCTTAAAATCCACCGCATTCAACAATGAAAATACCTGTTCACATAGCACACGATTTTGAAATACTCCACCACTTAAAGCAATTTGTTTCACTCCATATTGATCACGAATCAAACAAGCTAAATTTCGCAAACTATGCGCTAAACTGGCATGAAAACAAGCTGCCCTTGATGAGACGGATTGATGTGAATCAAGCAGCATAGGAATTAATGGCGCCCAATCTATTTCCCTTACGCCCTCAGAATTGGTGCGAATGGATAAATCAAGTTTTTTTCCTTTTTCCTGACAGGCGGCTTCTAGCATCATCGGACCTTGTCCCTCAAAGCTGGCGATTTTCACCAATTCTGTGAGAGCCGCAGCTGCATCAAACAAACGTCCTGCTGCCGAGGTTTGGGGACAATTGAATTTTTTTTGCCATGCCTTCCTAAGCAAATCATCATCTGCGCTATTCCATTGATAGCCCGTTTCCCAACAGATTGCCAAAGCACTGCGCCAAGGTTCACGACTCGCCTTGTCACCGCCTGGTGGCGCAAATGAGCGTAATGTCCCTACTCGTTGCCATTGCCCAGGTTGACCATACAACGCTTCTCCGCCCCAAAGCGTACCATCTTCACCTAATCCCACTCCATCCCAAGTAAAAACGAGCCAAGGGTCAGTTGAATAAAATTCTCCAACCACCGCGCCAGCATGGGCATGATGATGATAAATTTTATAAAGAGGTAAACCGGTTTTTTTAGCCCAACGGCTGCTACTGTAATTGGGATGGGCATCACAGAGAATCCGTTCCGCCTGAACATCATATAAACGTTGCAAATCGTCGATGGCTTGTTCAAAAACGGTGAGGCTACGTGGTGAACCTAAATCACCGATATGGGCAGAAATAACAACACGATTTTTCCAGCCGAGCGCGACTGTATTTTTCATTTGTCCACCGACTGCCAATGTGGGTTGTGCTAATTGAAAGGGCAAAGTCAATTCCAACGGCGCACAACCGCGCCCAAGACGAATTGGGTGAGGCGAATTTTGGATAAAACGGAATACGGAATCATCAGCAGGTCGAATAATGGGACGGTTATGATGCAGGTATTGTTGAGTAATATGCCCCAAGCGTTTTTCCACCTCTGCGGCTTCTGTCAGTATCGGTTCGCCGCTGATATTGGCTGAGGTGGCAACGAGGGGTGCACCAAAAGTGTCTGTCAACAAAAAATGCAAGGGACTGCATGGTAACATAATACCGACTTCAGACAATCCGGGCGCAATTTCACGCGATAATGGCATCTCTGCTGTTTTATTTACCAAAACAATAGGACGCATTGGATCACGCAATAAGCGAACCTGGTGTTTTTCCAGTGCGACAAAAGGCCATTCATCAGGAAACAGAACTGCCAAGGGTTTATGGGGACGGGGTTTGAGTTGTCGCAAGCGCTTAACCGCGCCATCATTGCAAGCATCACACATCAAATGATAGCCACCAATGCCTTTAACGGCAACAATTTCGCCAGCGTGGAAAGCACGACTAATCAGTGCGACTTCACCTTCAAGTCTTGGACCACAAATTGGACAAGCCACCGGTTCTGCGTGAAAACGACGATTGTTGGGATTTTCATATTCCGCCTGACAATCAGGACAAAGCGGAAAATAAAACATGCTGGTATTAGGCCGATCATAAGGAAGGCTTTTGATAATGGTGAAGCGCGGACCACATTGAGTGCAATTGATAAACGGATAATGGTATCGCCGATCTGCAGGCTCATAAAATTCTCTTAAACAATCCTCACAAGGCGCATAATCCGGTGGTACATGAATAAAAGCATTTTCTGTTCGCTCGCTGGATAATATTTGAAAACCACTCAGGGCTTGCAGCGTAATAGTCTCACACGAAGCGATTTTGGGTTTTGCCAAAGGAGGAGGCTTATTGAGTAATTCGTGAGCAAATGCTGCGAGAGATTTTGGGCTACCTTGAGCGACAATTTCGACTTGTCCCAACTGATTTTTGACCCAACCAGACAATTGAAACGCTATAGCCACTCTGTACACAAAGGGACGAAATCCTACTCCTTGAACTTGTCCAATGAGGAGGTAGCGGATGGTTTTCATTTTTGACCAGAAACCTTCAAGGTTTGGGTTAAATGTTACGCACTTTTGCTCCTTGTGAACGAGGTTGGGTAACAGCAGTTAATTACTGATGTTACGCATCCTCGTTCACAAGGAGCAAAGCGTTGCTTTGCACTCCAAAATACGATTGAATTTTTTTTCGTTCCAAGCATAGCTTTGCTCCTATGGTTTGTGAACAAGAGTGCGTAACATCAGTTAATTATTGATTCGTTTGATCCACAACTTCACCTTTGATGGCTGTATCTAATTGATTCACTTGACTACTCATTTGTTTAATCTGGGTGTCCAAGGCTGCCACCTCCTTTTTTAAGGTTTGCAACTGCGTCGTCAGTTCTTTGATTTGGTCACTTCGTGTGGTAATTTCACTTTTTAAGCGAGCTTCTAATTGACTCGCTTGATTATCCCGTTGTTCAATTTGAGCAGTCACCTGTAGCCCCAAGGCAACAGCATCCTTATTCAAGGTTTGCAATTGTGTGCTTATTCCTTCTAGCTTACCTTCTTGTTTTTGCCATTGCGCGTTCAACTTTTCGAGCTCTATGGCTTGTTCTTGAGTTTGCTTAGAGGAATCAAGCAAGGTGGAGTTTTTTTGTTCCAATTGCTCCTTGAATAGTTGGTCAGTCTGTCGTAATTGGCTCGTTTCTTTTCCTAAGGAGAACAAAGAAGAGTTGACATGACTCACTTGAGTCGTCAGTCGTTTAATCAGATCATCGTGCTGCTTGATGGAGTCCGCCGTTTCCGTTTTCAAGATGTGCAAGGTGGTCTCCAATTGACTGGATTGTTTTTTGAGTTGCGAAATCCTTTCGTCCTTTTCATGAAAACGGCTTGCGATCCCCAAGCCCATGATAATTAAAGCCGCCAAACCAACGAGGGTTGCAACGATGTAATTGGTTTTTTTATTGCCCATGTAAAAATGGTCCTTTTTGTTAGTTAATTGAAGAACGCAGTACCCCAATTATAAGTATTGCGGTGGTGAAAGATACACTCAATGAGGTAAAAAAATCAAGTTTTTGGGTCCGATATAGACACTAGCTCGTTTGCAAGGTAGATTTTTAGCTATTTATTGTTTTATTGCTTATAAAATGAGAGAATTAAAAATTATTGTATTTTGAAATCCTGTTAAGGCTATAAAATGAAATTATCAGATGTTCATATTTTAGAAAAGATTGCGGCTGGAAAAATTATTATTAATCCTTCTGTTCCAAATGAAAACATCGGTTCCTTTTCAATTGATCTCAGACTTGGAAACCATTTTAGAATGTTTAAACATACAGAATGTCCTCCCTTTATTGATCTAGGAACGCCTGACAGCATTTTTGCAATGTGTGATCAATTTATGGAAGAGATTCTCATTGATGATGATAAAGCATTCTATTTACATCCAGGAGAATTAGCATTAGGAATCACCATAGAGCGTCTTAGTTTACCTAATGACATTGCAGGGCGTTTAGATGGGCGTAGTAGCTTAGCGCGACTAGGACTCATGGTTCATATCACTGCACATACCATTGATCCCGGTTGGGATGGACGAATTACGTTAGAGTTTGCCAATATTGGCAAGCTACCACTCGCACTTCGTCCAGGTATGCGCATTTGTGCTGTCAGCTTTGAAACGTTAAGTGGTCCCACGACTCGCCCGTATGGAAAAAAAATGGGGGCAAAATACACGGGGCAAGATGGTCCCTTTTCTAGTCGTATTGATAGAGAAATATAAGACTTCTATGAGTCTAAACCAAGTTTTTTGAAAAAACTTGGTTTCTCTGTCGTTAAAATGACATAATCGTTATTTAGTGAATACCTCGGGTAGTAAAACCGATGTTGTCTTGTCTTTACCAATTTGGAATAAACTATTAACTTTGTTAGAAGCGTTGGATGATCGAAAAATTGTTCAAGAAACAAAGTAACTTACCAAGCACAATTGCGAATTTTAGATTTAAGCGAAATTCGCTTATTTCTAAAATTCGTTGTACTTACTTCCATTTTGTTTTTTTCCGTTGCTTCTGAACCCCTGGCAATACTTCGTTAAAATTTCTAAACAAGGCTTTATAGTTCTGTTTATCCCGATACTCTTTTTTCAAAAAATGATTAGGAAGTTCTTTAAGTGCAACAACCTCATTCCATCCCTTATTTAAGGGATAAGCATAATACGGATATGGTACATTCTGTACAAAAATGATGTTGATGCGTAATCCCAACTTTCGGGCGGTATAAACACGATGCATTCCGTCATTGATTAATGGTACTCTCCTTCCATCAGGTTCTAGGGATTCTTCAACAATGGGTGGAATCAATGGGATGGGTTCTTCTTCTTCTCTCCAAAAATGGATCCCCCCCTTAAGGGCAAAAATATCAATTGATTGTTGCAAAAATGTTTGGTAGAGCATTTCAACTGTGTGACAATCTGATTCCAAGACATATCGTTGGGCTGGTACTAAAGTGTTTGGATCAACGTCTTCTTGAAGCACAAGGTTGGAATTGGCATAAATATAGGGTTGTCCATGCCCCTTCAATCGCGTTTTTTTCAATTGTGCTAAAAGTGCTTGCTCAGAGAACATTTCGTATTTTAAGATTTTCATAGATATGCTCAGGTTGTAGTTCACTAATATGTGCCAAAGTTAAATGAGGTTTTGCGACTTCCCTGTTTAAAACACGTACAAGCGCATTTTTTTCTTTTTCTGGGCGATGAAGAAGCCATATTGTTTTCATATCAATGCGCATTGCTGGGGCTATGTCATTAGCGTATGTGTCTCCTACCATAACAGCGTTTGATTCGTTGATTGCATTTAGGGCTGTTTGGTATATCGCAGGATCAGGTTTACTTAAGCCTAGGCGAAATGATAGAAAAGTGGGATGTTTAAAGGCAATTTCAGAAAATTCACGCTCAAACCCGCTGTAAAAAGGTTGCCAAATATTTGAAATATATCCAATGCGTATTCCGGCGGCTTCAAAACGTTTAACCGTTTCAATTGCGCCTGGTATGGCTTTTGCGTTTTTAATTTGTTCATCCCATAATGCGATGGCTGTTTGTTCCGCTAATTTTTTGGCGACTTGAAATTCTGTGTTCAAAATTTTGGCGAGTTGTCCAGGCTGTTCTATTTGAGTCGCAAACAAAAAATGGCTGAGTGTGCTTTTGACCTGTTTGGGTAAGTGAAGCGATTTCATTAAATAGCTGACGGGACTGATTTTGCCATCTATCAAGGTTGAGCCAATATCAAAAAAAATAATCATTTTAATTTGAAGTAACTCGATGTTCAAGTTAGTTAATTAGAATATTATGATATTTTAATGAAAAAATCCGCATTAGCCCCCTCATAATAATCAGATCAATCACATAAATCACAATTCAAATTATTTGAAATTCTTTTTTAGCAATTTCTCGCCCAAGATAAAGCGCATGTGAAATGTCAGAGATGGCACAATCTCGTGCCAGTTGATTTTCTATCATTTCAGCATTTTTTCCACGATATTCTGCAATAGCAACACCTTCATAATTGTGTTGAACAACAATTTCTTGAGTTTCATAATCAACGGTCACCGCGAAATTGCCATTATGATCATACCGTGGTTCATGTTTTCCTGTTTTCTTTTGATCAGCAACCGCCTTTGCTCTATCAAGTACCTCTGCATTAATGCTAATAGAATGGCTAAATACGGTAATAGCACCTTGTGGCATTGCAATACGATCAGCCACATATTGTTGAATCGCCATCAAACCATAGACATTTTCCAACCAAGCATCCATCGCATTGTGGGTTCTAAAGGTGGCAGTCAATGTCAATTTACCTTCAAAACAGCGAAAAAAGAGTGACACGAGGCATGGACACCCATGGCCTTCTGGTAAATCCCGACTATTATCCCATAAGGACACATAAGCATGGCGCGATTCAAAATCGTTTTTCAATCTCTGTATCACAATATCAAGAGAATCAACCTTTTTTTTATGATATTCAAAATAGTTTCGCAAACGATTGCCATAAGTATAACTCTGTTCATATAATTTCGGATCAAGGATGCGCTGCTGATAGGCCTTAAAATGTTCAAGGGAAAAACCGTAATCGCTTAAATTTTCCTCTTCTTTTGGCGCCTCCACAATCACTTTCACATTTTGAAGCTCAATACGCTCACCTTTTTGGAGTTGATTGTGATAACCAAAACGCACTAAACGAAAAATCAATTCTTGCCAGGCTTCCAAAGGGGTTGTTCTCAAAATAGTGTGAGAACGTGGCTCTGAGGGATAACGTTGGCACTCGGTTTTTGGGATAGGGATGTTGACTCTTTCAATTTGGCATGGTTGCTTCGGTGAAATTGTCTTAAAAAAATCAACCATTTTTTGGTGAGTTTCTGCCTCGCTCAATTTGCCAAACGTTAATAAGCGTATGCCATTTTTAAAAGTCTCTGGATGAACTAAACCATCAATAATTCTCTGAGTGCCCACAATACGGTGCGTTGGAACACCCAGATATTCGACTGGTTCTATTCCTGATTCAAAAAAATTCAGCACTTCTTCTCGTGAACCAGACAGATTTTGCCCCATCACAAGCAGATAAACGATTTGAGGATTCCATAATAAATTTCGTAACATTTGTTGCAAACCATTTCCATATAAATTGGCAACAACAGCAATCCGCGATGTTTGAGGAGATAAATCAATACCCAGCGCGGTTAATACTTTGATGGCTTGTTTTGGGCGACTCCATAAAGTGGTGAGACCCACATCGCCTTCGGGATTAATTATGAGTAATTTGTTTGAATAGTAGAGAGGTTCAAATTTCATATCAATAAATCGCTTTGCAAATCCTTAACCTCTTCCAAACCCACCGAAATGCGAATAAGTCCATCATTAATACCAACAGCCTGGCGTTGTTCTGGTGTTAAACGTCCGTGTGTCGTGGTTGCTGGGTGCGTAATAGTGGTTTTTGTATCGCCTAAATTAGCTGTGATTGACATAATTTGTGTCGAATCAATCAAACGCCAGGCTGCTTCTTGTCCCCCTTTGACTTCAAACGAAACCAACCCTCCAAAGCGGCTTTGTTGTTTTTTAGCGAGCGCGTGTTGAGGATGGGATGTTAGACCAGGGTGGTAAACGCGCTCCACTGCCTCCTGTTTTTCAAGCCAATGGGCTAAAATTTCAGCATTATCACAGTGTCGTTGCATCCGCAAATCCAACGTTTCTAAGCCCTTGAGAAATACCCACGCATTAAATGGACTCATACTGGGTCCCCCTGAGCGGAGTATCGCAAAAATGTCTTTGCCAACAAGGCTTTCAGCACCTATCACGGCACCGCCCATACACCGCCCTTGTCCATCCAAATATTTGGTGGCAGAGTGAATCACAATATCTGCACCTAAAGATAATGGTTTTTGTAGCGCAGGTGTGCAAAAACAGTTATCAACGGCTAATAAGCAGTTATGTGCGTGCGCGAGATTTGCTAATGCAGAAATATCAGCCAGCGCCATCAAAGGATTAGAAGGCGTTTCCAGAAAAAAAAGCTTAGTATTTGGTTGAATAGCCGCTTGCCAACTCTCTAAATCACTTAAATTGACAAAAGTCGTTTTTATATCAAATTTTGTCAAAATGCTATTAAATAACACCACCGTTGTGCCAAAAATGCTTTGCGAGGCAACAATGTGATCGCCCGCTTTGAGCAAACCCAAACAAGTGCTAAAAATAGCAGCCATGCCCGATGCGGTTGCCACACAACGTTCTCCGCCTTCTAAGGCAGCAAGGCGCTCTTCAAAAGTACGCACCGTGGGATTGGTAAAGCGTGAGTAAATATTACCCGGTTCCTTGTGTGCAAATCGCGCAGCGGCTTCGGCAGCATTTTTAAAAACATAGCTGGAAGTGGGAAAAATCGCTTCACTATGCTCGCCCTCATGAGTACGCACTTGTCCTACCCGTATTGCGCGAGTATTAAAACCAAATTCATTCCAATCAGTCATAGTTGCTTTCTTTTATGTGGGTATGTTTATATAAATGACAAATTGCCTCTAACAACTATCAATATAAGCAAAAACTAATAAATAGATTTCGTATATTATTAATTTCTTATATTAATGAGGATTCACAGTCATGGAGAATAAACCAAAAATACTCATTGTTGATGACAAAGTTGAAAATCTCATTGCTTTGGAAAAACTCTTTGTTAATCAAAATGTGGATTTTGTGCGTGCAAGGTCTGGTAATGAAGCCTTAGCGATGACTATCCACTACGAGTTTGCGCTCGCCTTGATTGATGTTCAAATGCCAGAAATGGATGGTTTTGAAACGGTTAAATTGATGCGTTTGAACGAGGAGACGCAGTATTTACCAATTATTTTTGTGTCAGCCATTTATAGCGATAACTATTACAAAATCAAGGGAATTAAAGTCGGTGCTGTTGATTTTATCACAAAACCGATTGTGCCTGAAATATTGTTGGGTAAAAGTCGGGTTTTTCTTGACCTCTATGTGCAAAAAAAAGAGCTAGAACTCAAAAACCAGGCCTTAAGTCGTGCTATCGTTAAACGTGAACATGCAGAAGCCGAACTAAAACAACACCGTCAACATTTGGAGGAGTTGGTTGAACAACGCACACTTGAACTTAAAAAGGCACATGATCGATATGCTAATTTATATGATTTTGCGCCAGTTGGCTATTTAAGTATTGCAGAAAATGGAGAAATTGTTGAAGCCAATTTGACCAGTATGACTTTGTTGGCGGTGAACAAAAAAAAACATCTGATTGGTAAGTATTTGTCTGATTTTGTAGCAGATCAAAAAAATTTTGCTGAGCACCAAGCACAAGCTTTTAAAACTCTGAGCCCGCAAACGGGCGAATTTACCATGATCAAACAAAATGGTATCACATTTTATGCGCATATAAATAGTGCGGTTTCAGAAAATCACAAAGGCAGGTTTTGGCGAGTTGTCCTCACAGATATTAGTGAACGCAAGCAAGCTGAATTAGAATTGCAAAAAGCTAAAGAGACGGCAGAAGTTGCTAACCTTGCTAAAAGTACCTTTCTTGCCAACATGAGTCATGAGTTACGCACCCCCCTTAATGGCATTTTAGGCTATACACAAATTTTTAAGCGGGACAAAAATTTAAATGCAGAACAACAAGAAGGCATAGATGTTATTCACCGCAGTGGCGAATATTTATTGACTTTGATCAGCGATATTTTAGATATGTCTAAAATTGAAGCGGGACATATCACACTTTCTCCCAGTGATTTTTCTCTGAAACAATTTATCGAAAACATTGTTGAATTATTTAAAAAGCGTGCTCAAGACAAAGGGATTGCTTTTCATTACCAACCACTTTCCTCTCTTCCCAATTGGATTCATGCTGATGAAAAAAGATTGCGACAAATTCTAATTAACTTGCTTGGTAATGCCATCAAGTTTACGAAACAAGGTGGGGTCAATTTAAAAGTCGATTATTGTGAGGAGAAAATTCGTTTTCAGGTGGAAGATACAGGTCCAGGCATTGCGCCTGAATTTATGGCAAAAATTTTTAAACCTTTTGAGCAAGTCGGTGATCCCAAAGAACGGGCAGAAGGTACTGGCTTGGGTTTAGCCATCACCAAAACATTGGTTGAAATGATGGACGGTGTGTTACAAGTAGAAAGCACGCCAGGGCAAGGCTGTCGGTTTTGGACCCAATTAGATTTGTCAGCTGTTACCATTCCTCAAGAGCCAACACTTACCACAGAGCCTACTATTATTGGCTTTGAAGGGCAAGCACGTAAAATTTTAGTGGTTGATGATAAAAGAGAAAATAGATCCGTTTTAACCAATTTGTTAAAACCGCTCGGTTTTCAAATCACAGAAGCTTCTAATGGAAAGGAATGTTTAGAACAGGTTCAAGAAAATCCGCCTGATGCCATTTTAATGGATTTAATCATGCCCGTTATGGATGGTTTTGAAGCGACACGAAAAATCAGAAAAATGCCAGAAATCAAAAATGTGGTGATCGTTGTTGTGTCAGCCAGTATTTATGATTGTCACCAACAACAAAGTGCTGAGGCAGGTTGCAATGATTTTCTCCCAAAACCGGTTCATGCCGATGAGTTGTTAGAATGTTTACAAAAACATCTCAATTTAAAATGGATTTATGAATCAGCCACAGTTGAGGCAATCGATATTCAGTACAACACAATTGAATGGACACAAGTGGGTCCATCCTATGAACAAGCCAACGTCTTGTTTGATTTAGGCATGAGAGGCGATATTCATGGTATTTATGATTATATCAAAGAACTCGAGCAATCGAACCCCAAAATAGAACCCTTTGTTAAAAAAATTTATAAATTGGCTCATGACTTGAGAGATGAAGAAATTTGTGAAATTGCTCAGCATTATATGGAAAAACAACATTAACCCATTTTTCGACGGTGACGTATCAGCAAGTAAAGAAAAAAGGGCGCACCAAAAAAGGCGGTTAAAATGCCTAACCGTATTTCTTCTGGGCTGTGTAAAGTACGTGCCAATAAGTCGGCAAAAATCAAAAATATCGCACCGGTGAGGGCGCTGGCAGGGACTAAATAACGATGCCTTGGACCAATTATGAGGCGAACCATATGGGGAATAATCAATCCAACAAATCCAACCACTCCGCTGACAGCTACTGCTGCCCCCGTAAGCAGGGCAGTGCTGGTTAAGATAATGCGTTTCACTTGTTCAACTTCAACGCCTAATGAGTAAGCGGTATCAGTCCCCATGAGTAATATATCTAATTCCCGGCTATAAAAAAGTGCAATCAAACTGCCCACAAGAATGCCAGGCAATGCAATCCAAACGTGTGTCCAAGTACGACTATCAAGCCCACCCATTAACCAAAATATGATTTCTCGCGCCACATCATGTTCTATCCATGCCACCGTAATCACAAAGGAAGTCATGGCACCGATTAGGGCATTGAGGGCAATACCCGCTAATAATAAAGTCGCAACGGGCGTATTACCACGCTGCGTTGCCAGCGCATAAACGGTAAATAGTGCCAAAAACGCGCCCAAAAAGGAAAAAATGGGAGTGTAAAACAGTGAACGACTGGCTAAACCAGTGGCTAAGGCAATCACCGCACCGAGAGCGCCACCTCCACTCGTACCAACAATACCAGGGGAGGCGAGTGGATTTTGAAAAAGTCCTTGCATTTGTGCGCCAGCCATAGCCAATGCAGCCCCAACTAGAGCGGCAATAATGACACGCGGAGTACGAATCTGCCAAATGACAACGTGCTGTGATTCGCTAATACCTTGCAAATCGCTAGGCCAAATTTTTGAGGCTAAAACACGCAAAACAATATCTATAGGAATATCAGTACTGCCAATACTAATACCAAGAATGCTGGCAGCGATGAGTAGGAGTAAGAGGATAATAAAATAAGGCATTGTGTTATTCAAACTAAGCTTACCATTGTCCATAATTATCAATATTTTTATGGACTATAATAATCATATCAATCACATAAATCTTAAGGAAAATTATTTTCGATACGGATAAACCATAGCAAGTTTTTTTTTGGAGTGCCACTCCAAAAACCCATGCAAAGCGCGTAACATCAGTTCTTAAATATAATCGCTTTCTTCTAACACACCCCTGAGGGAAATCAAACGACCATGGACACCACAAACTTAAACACATTATCTACAATCTGCACCGATATCATGCGCTGTGATCAATACCGCTTTCAAAAACGCATTCGCAGCCTCAAATCCAAACTCAAAAATGGTCAACAAATTGATATTGGCGCTTTATCCACAGACATTGAAAAATCACTCAAACAACGACAGCGTCGTGCAACTAATTTGCCTAAGCCACAATTTCCTGACGAGTTACCTGTTAGCCAGCGACGCGAAGATATTGCTGCCGCAATAGCTGCCAATCAAGTCGTTATCATTGCGGGTGAAACGGGCTCAGGTAAAACCACGCAATTGCCGAAAATTTGTTTATCACTGGGGCGCGGTGTTGCAGGCATGATTGGGTGCACACAACCGCGCAGGATTGCGGCTCGCACCGTTGCCAATCGCGTTGCCAATGAGCTTGAAAGTCCACTTGGGCATGCCGTCGGTTATAAAGTGCGTTTTAGTGATCGTCTCAGTGTCGATACCTATATTAAATTTATGACTGATGGCATTTTATTAGCAGAAACCCAAGGGGATCGTTTTTTGGAGAGTTACGATACCTTAATTATTGATGAAGCGCATGAGCGTAGCTTAAATATTGACTTTTTATTGGGCTATCTCAAGCGATTATTGCCTAAACGCCCAGATTTAAAACTGATTATCACCTCTGCCACTATTGACACGCAACGATTTTCAGCGCATTTTGATAGTGCACCCATTATTGAAATTTCAGGGCGAACCTATCCCGTTGAAGTGCGTTATCGTTCTTTGTCTAATGATGAGCGTGATCTGAGTCAAGAGATTTTGGATGCTGTGGATGAAATCACTCAGTATGATCGACAAGCTGATATATTAATTTTTTTAAGTGGCGAGCGTGATATCCGCGAGACGGCAGAAGCTTTACGCAAACATCGTCTCCCTGGCACCGAAATTTTGCCCTTATATGCCCGCCTCTCTGCTGCCGAACAAAATCGCGTTTTTGCGCCAGGCAATGAGCGGCGTATCATATTGGCAACCAATGTCGCCGAAACTTCGTTGACGGTGCCAAGAATTAAAGCTGTGATTGATTCAGGATTGGCGCGTATCAGTCGCTACAGTATTCGTAATAAAGTCCAACGCTTGCCCATTGAAGAAATTTCTCGCTCCAGTGCTGATCAACGCAAAGGGCGTTGCGGGCGGGTTGCGCCAGGGTTGTGTATTCGCTTGTATTCTGAAGAAAGTTATCAAAAACAGCCAGAATTTACGGATCCTGAAATTTTGCGCACCTCGCTTGCCTCTGTGATTTTGCAAATGTTAGCGTTGCGCTTAGGTGATGTGAGCGATTTTCCGTTTGTCGAACCGCCAAGCGCCAAAATGATTAATGATGGTTTTACCTTGCTCACAGAATTGGGGGCAGCTAATGAGGAGCGACAATTGACACAAATTGGTTGGCAATTGGCTAAAATGCTGATTGATCCCCGGATTGGGCGGATGATTTTAGCGGCTAAACAAGAAAATTGTTTAAATGAGGTGCTTATTATTGCCAGTGCTTTGAGCATACAGGATCCGCGTGAGCGTCCAATGGATGCCCAACAAGCGGCTGATACTGCCCAAAAAAAATTTGCTGAGGAGCGTTCAGATTTTTTAAGTTATTTAAAGCTCTGGGATTTTTTTCATAAGCAAGCCAAGCATTTATCAAAAAACAAATTGCGCCATTGGTGTCATGAGCATTTTTTATCCTATTTTAGAATGCGTGAATGGGTAGATATACACCAACAATTGAACATTTTAATTAAAGAGATGGGCTGGCGAGTTAATCAAGTCGAATCCAATTATGATGAAATTCATCGCGCCTTGCTCACGGGGTTGTTGGGTAATATTGCCTTTAAAAGTGAAATTGATCAAAAAAAATCAGCCGACAAAAATCTCAGTGCCTCCAAAAAACAAGGATTTTCAGCAGACGAATATTTAGGCGCACGCAATACCAAGCCATACATGCACCCGGGTTCTGCTTTATTCAAAAAAAAACCAAAATGGATTATGGCAGCAGAATTAGTAGAAACAACACGCCTCTATGCTCGTTGTTGTGCAAAAATCAACCCCGATTGGATAGAACAAGTGGCAGGCGATTTATGTCAGCACCACTACTTTGAACCGTATTGGCAAAAACGCCAAGCACAAGTGGGGGCTTATGAAAAGGTGACGTTGTATGGATTAACCATTGTGGCAAAACGTCAAATCAATTATGGTCCACTTGATCCAAAATGGTCTCGGGAAATTTTTATTCGTAGCGCCCTTGTTCAAGGTGAATATCATAGCAATGCGCCATTTTTCAAACATAACCGTGAATTATTCAATGAAATTGAAGCCCTTGAGCATAAATCGCGTCGCCAAGATATTTTGGTGGATGAAGAGCAAGTTTATGCGTTTTATGATGCGCGCAGTCCTGAGGGCATTTATAGTGGCAAAGCCTTTGAACAATGGCTTAAAGGGGTGGATTCCAAATTATTGTTTTTAAGTCGTGAAGATTTAATGAAACATGCGGGCGAAAACGTCACTGCCCAAGCATTTCCAGATAATCTTTTAATCAACGGCGTTGGTTTGCCACTCAGTTATCATTTTGAACCAGGACATGAACGTGACGGTGTCACAGTCAATATTCCTCTCCCCTTGTTAAATCAATTGACACGACAGACGCTTGAATGGCTAGTGCCAGGGTTATTAGAAGAAAAAATCATCGCCTTATTGCGGGGCATGCCTAAAGCACTGCGGAGAACCTTTGTCCCTATTCCAGATGTGGCACGAGAGGCGTTGGAAACTTTTAAAAAACCAATCGTCACTTTTCGAGAAGGCGGTAGCTTTTTGGAATATCCCAAAGAATCCTTAATGGATGTATTAACCAGATATTGTCACCGCCGCCTTGGTAAACCTTTGCCCAAGGATGTGTGGCAACCTGATGCGCTGCCACCGCATTTAGTATTTAATTATCAATTAGTTGATAATGAAAATAAATATTTGGACATGGGGCGCGACTTAATTGTTTTGCAACAAAAATGGGGCACACATGCCAGCGACGAATGCCAACGAGAAGTCGCCAATGACAGCGGCTTAGAAAGAGACAAGTTAACCAGTTGGGATTTTGGCGACTTGCCCAGCCAAGTCTCACTCAATATCAATGGGGTTAAAGTGCAAGGCTTTCCCACCCTGGTTGATGAAGAAAGCCACGTAGCGCTCCGCGTGTTAGACAATCCCAGCATTGCCCAACAAGAATTACGCGATGGTTTACGGCGCTTATTTTTGTTAGGCTTACCCACCAAAAAGCTGCTTAAACAAATCCCTATCAACCACAAACTCTGCTTTCAATATATGAAAATAGGTAACTGTGAACAATTGAAAAAAGAGATGTTGATGGCCATTGTGGATTCAATCTTTTTAGTTGACCCCTTACCCAACAAACAAGCTGACTTTGAGCAACGCTTAACACAAGGCAAACAACGTTTAATGACGGTAGCTAATGAATATGCCACCCAACTCGCCTGTGTGTTAGAAGAATACAACACCCTAAGCCAACAACTTCATAAACTCTCAAACCGTAGCACCGCAATACCAGAGATTAAACAACACCTAAAACACTTAATTTACGACGGCTTTGTCAAAGAAATTTCTTTAGCACAACTTAAACATTTGCCTCGTTACCTAAAAGCGGTGAAAGTGCGTTTAGACAGACTTGACCAAGATCCACAAAAAGATGCCAAAAAGGCGGCGCAAATTGCACCATTATGGGAAGCCTATTGGCAACGTAGCAAAGAACCAAGTTTCAAGCTAAAGGATTTTCGGTGGATGCTGGAAGAATTGCGGGTATCATTGTTTGCTCAGGAATTGAAGACGGCTTATCCAGTGTCGGTGCAACGGTTGCAGAAGGTTTTGCATGATTCAGACAAGCATAAATAAAATCATGAAACAAAAAAGTAAAATTCTCATTGTTGATGATGATCTAGCCATGCGTGTTGCCCTAGAGGGATTGTTAAAGCATCAAGGTTACGAATTAGCGATTGCCACCAATGGTCCAGACGCTTTGAGCAAAGCGGTGCAAATAATCCCTGATGTTATCCTTTTAGACGTGATGATGCCGGGGATGGATGGCTATGAAGTTTGCCAACGTGTACGTGCTAATTCCCTATTAGCTAAAATTCCCATTATCATGCTCACCACCCTAAATGATCGTGAATCACGTTTACAGGGTATTCAAGCAGGCGCTGACGATTTTATCGCAAAACCTTATGACAGCCTTGAATTGCAAACACGTTTAAGAACAATTACCCATCTTAATCGTTATCGCTTGCTACTCACAGAGCAAAAAAAATTTGAATGGGTTGTTGATTTGGTTAATGAGGCGGTTTTGGTACTTAATCAACAGACTCATATCATTTATGCCAATTCGCAAGCACGTTTCTATCTGAATTTACAAGATAAAATTCGCCAAAATTTTTTAGAAATCGCCACAAAATTTTATAACTGTGAGCCTAAAGAAGCTTGGATGAATTGGCTAGAACCCACTGAACAATCTGCTCCTTTTTATTTAGTTTGTCCAGAAACATCAACCTCTCAAGCCTTTTGGTTGCAAGTTAATGTGAGAAAAATGGAGACTGGAACTGAGGAAAAATATTTAATTCATTTGCGTGATGTGACAAATACGATTTTGGTGAAAAGACAGCGGTGGACATTTCATGGACAAATCAATCATAAACTGAGAACGCCATTGATTCCGCTCACAACAGCCATTCGCTATCTTAAGGACAATTTTTCGCGCTTACCAGAAGCAAAGATGAAAGAATTTTTGGAGATGGCAGATGCCGGTGCGACTCGCCTTCAATCAGAGATTGAGCAAAGTCTTGAATACTTGAACTTGTCTCAGTTGAGTATGGAGGGACAAGGATTATGTTGTCTCACTGATATTCAAGCAATTGCGACCTCCATTAAGGAAAGGTTGGCAATTGAATGGGTTGAATTTTTTCAAAAGGAAATCGAAAATCCTGAAAAAACTTATTTATCTTTATCAAAAATGGGAATAGAATTAGTTTTGACAGAATTGTTTTCAAATGCCAAAAAATTCCATCCCAATAAATCGCCTCACTTAAAAATCAATATTGCAGCTGTTTCCAAGGGGATTCGTCTACAAATTTGCGATGATGGATTGACACTTTCACCACATCAACTCGCCCAGATGTGGATGCCTTATTATCAAGGCGAAAAATATTTTACTGGGGAAGCAAAGGGTATGGGGCTTGGTTTATCAATGGTAGCTTCGTTGATATGGGAAGTGGGTGGAACATGCAATGCCTATAATTGCACAGATGGAAAAGGCATTATGATCGAATTAATTTTGCCTTTATCTAAATTGAAAATTTTTGAGTATCTGGCTGCATTGTAGATTTGCAGTCAAAACCGTAAATAATTACAAGGATTACTTCGGCACCGTCAAAACCTAAAATCTAGTGGTTTATCCTTTTTTAAAAGTAATCCTTGTAGTTTTAAAATCCGAATCGTTAAAATTGCGCAGTGCGTAACATCACCAATGTACAGCCCCGAATCACTTCGATGTCATGCTCCTTGGCTTTGGTTTCCAATAAATCATTTTCGGCGCCCGGATTCATAATAATTCGTCGCGGTTTCATCGAAAGAATATTATCCATCAATATCGTCGATCTTTCTTTGCCGACATAAAGTGTGAGCGTATCAACTTCGCATGTCACATCATCAAGAGACTTGTAACAGCTTTGTCCATGTATCTCAGCACTAAGCGGATGTATGGGATATACCCTGTGCCCATGGCTCAGCAAATCGCGTACTGCTTTATTGGAGTAACGATCTTCATTTGGCGACGCGCCTAATACAACAACATTTTGCATATTCATCACAATTTTTTCGTTCTATAAAAAAAGTTTATTTATTGTCTCCGCAACACGGGTCCCGGTTTTCTATCTTTGAGTTGGGCTGCAATTGCTTTCAGTGCATCATCAAGTCCTTCCATCACTGTCGGGTGATAAAATGGTGTCACCAAAACATCTTGCACTGTCATCCCATGTTCAATTGCCATCGCTAAAAAGTGACCAATATATTCGCCATCCGGTATCATCATCTCTGATCCCAGCAAACGACCAGATTCACGATCTGCATAAACGCGTAAATGTCCATGAGTACGTGCCATTACCTTGGTGCGCCCTTGCATCACAAAACCGCGTTCCCCAATGAGAATATTTTGTTCCTCGGCAAAAGGAGTCCCCACTACCACAATTTGTGGATCTGTAAAAGCAATGTTTAGCGGCACACGGCGTTTGAAAGCGGAAGTTGTGTCTCTGGCAGCATTATAGCCAGCAATCACACCCTCGTCACTGGCTTCGTGCAAAATGGGTCTAAAAGCGCTGACATCTCCAGCAACAAACACAGGAAAATCACCCAATTGCATGGTATTGGCGTTGACCAAGCCTTTGAATCCTTGAGAAAAATCTAACCCAAAAACTTCTTCAAGCCCCATATCATCAAAATTGGGGCGACGTCCCAAAGAGGCTAAAACCATATCAACTATCGTTGAACGCCCTTCATCTGTTTCAACTTTCACCCCACCGGTGGGATTGAGAGACAATTGTGCTGCTCTTCCCAGCCATAATTGTTCAAAATCTTTAGACAATTCTTCAATCGCCACCTTATTAATAAGAGGATCAGTAAGCCCACTGACGTTGGATAACATTTCAACACCAATCACCCGAATACCAAGCCGCCCTAAAGCTTGCCCAATTTCGCTGCCAATGCCACCAAGCCCAATAACGGCTATCGAATTGGGTAAATCTTCAAGCTCAAAAAATTCATCTGTGGTAATCAAGCCACCACCAAACTTGCGCCATTCTAAAGGCACAATGGGGCGTGAGCCTGTCGCAATAACAATTTTCTTAGCATGAATTCGTTCTCCGTTGACGTCCAAAATTTGGGGTTCAACAAATTTAGCACGTCCCTCAATATTTTTGTCACCAATTTTGTTGACATTTCCCATAACACGCCCAACAAACCCATCGCGCATACGACGCACATATTTCATCACTTGTGCTCGATTGATTGTTAAACCATCACTCCCCTCAATACCAAAATTTTCAAAATGTTGCTTTCTGGAAAATTCTTTAGCAATTTCAATCAGTACCTTTGAGGACATGCAACCCACCCTGGCACAAGTGGTACCATAATGGCCTGCATTAATAAGAACCACATTTGAAGTGACTTGCCTCACCTGACTAAATGCGTTGAGCCCAGCAGTACCAGCACCAATAATAGCAACATCAACATTTTTGGACATGTTCTACTCCTAAAAAATAACGAACAGGTTGATTATAGTAAAACTTTTTGAACATAAATCATATAAATCACAGTTCAAATTTTATTTTGTTGCAATGGGCGAAAAAAGTATGATTAAATTATGCACTTTTATTCCCCCGTTTTTTTTAATACACTGACTTTTAATAAATATGCTAACTCAATCTGAAGCACTTTTCGAGGAATTTTGTCAAGATAACCAATTGACGTATAAAAAACTTCCCTCAACACAGCCGGATTATGAATTACGTCTTGGGGATGCGCTGATATTTGTTGAGGTTAAACAACTTGATCAAGGAGAAAATGTTGTTGAGCTGAAATTATTATCACCAAATGCTAAAGAATCAACAACAGAAAGCCTTGAAGAAGCCTCACTTGAAGAACATGTGAAATTTCATCTAAAATCGGCCACAAAACAGCTTCAAAGCGGGTGTCAAAATAAATACCCTGGACTTTTGGTTTTATATGATACTCGATGTTCAAGTTAGTAAATAAAAATATTATTAAGTACTAATATAG
>CAYFOB010000015.1:8123-20701 GCA_964344525.1 uncultured Thiomargarita sp. | reverse complement strand
TTTTTTCTGAAAAGGTAAAGAGTCTTCTCTCATTTTTTTCCAAAACAGCCTCTCATAGTTTTTCCTTCGTTTAATGGCGTTAAAATTATCATAACAGATGTTGGGTGCGTCCTACACTGCCTCAAACATGCAGCGTAGAACTACAGCCAGTCAATTTAACCTTGACAATGTATTAGCAACATAAATAGGCTTCAATCTTTGCCGCAATGTTGCAGTTATTTGGTTAACCGTTTTAATTGGAATATCAAGATCTTTGGCAATTTCGCGTGGGCGCCACAAGTATTTTCCTGATTTTGATGAGACCTCAGGCTGGGGTGGTGAAAAAGAAACAACCACTTAGGCTTATAATTGATCCCATTTTTATTCCGCAGTGGGGGTAGCAAATGCGGCTTTTCTCTTTCCTTGTAAAGTTGCTCCCAAATAGGTTTGACACCAATCAAGCACGTGAGAAGTGGAAACCTTTTCAAGAGCTTCTCCTACGAGACTGGTAGTTCGTTCTCCTACTATTGCCGCAATTCCTAATAATAGACCCGTAAAGCCACTTTTAGATTGTTCGTGTTCAATATATTTTTGTTTACCTAACACTGACTCGATTACCTCACTGCTGCCAACCAATCGTTCACCATGTTTCGCTTTCATTTCTTGGGTGGCCACAA
The DNA here is from genome assembly GCA_964344525.1 of uncultured Thiomargarita sp. Taxonomy (GTDB): domain Bacteria; phylum Pseudomonadota; class Gammaproteobacteria; order Beggiatoales; family Beggiatoaceae; genus CAYFOB01. The sequence continues at coordinate 20,045 of CAYFOB010000015.1, read as the reverse complement.
AATCCAACAACTTTTGACGGATTTTTGAACTTCTTGTGATTTGGTAGCAATTGTTTCAACTCATCGTAACAACCCGTAAAATAGCCTCTGTTTCTGATCTGGCTTTCAACAAGACCAATTATTTGCATCATTTTCCCCCATTCGTGAATCGAATTGCGGTATTCAATCACCCAACCTAATTTTGCCAGAATAGCCGCATTTTCATTGGGCTCAAGTTGTTCCAAAAAAGTAAGAACTTTTTCTCCCCATTGCACCAGAATCTCTACATTCATATAACGCGAGGAACGAATTTGATTAGGTGGTGACAAGAAAGCTAAATGAGTTTGTTGAAGTTCAAGCTTGGTTAATGCAGAGCAACGGAGAAATTGGTTCCAAATCGGATCATTTTTGCAGAAAAAAAATGGCTGATTTGAGCAAATCTTCTTGATTAAGTGGCTAAAAGCAACATCCCTATACGCCATTTAAAATCTGTTCAAGTTATTTCTTTACAAGCCCTTAGGACAATCATGTGACGCACTTTCCTTATGATTCCTACGAGCTGACTTTTGTACGCACCTGGCAAAAAGTCGCTATTTTTAGTAAACTGATAGGTGAGAAACAATTAATTGACTTATCCGTAGCAATTACCCAATCCTTGTAGTTAAAATATTTAGCAACAATTTTAAGTCAATTAAAAAAAATGAGAGACAAATCACCCATTTTACAAATAGCAATCCCTAAACCACTATCCACCCATTTTGACTATTTGCCTCCAGCAGGTACAGACTTGAGCCAGTTACATCCGGGCATACGTTTGAGGGTACCATTTGGTCCACATAGTTATGTTGGGATGTTATTGGCTATTGCTAACAGTACCAACGTTCCTAATCACAAACTCAAAGCAGCCGAAATGGTTCTCGATCCAACACCCGTATTACCAGAAGAGAGTCTCAATTTATTACAATGGGCAAGTCGCTATTATCATCATCCTATCGGTGAAGTCATTTCAACGGCTCTACCTAAGCTATTAAATCAAGGAGAACCTGCACATGTTCAAACCCCGCCGGATAGCAATTGGGTAGTCACTCCGGCGGGACGACTCATTCAACCTGACACTTTACCTAAAAATAAACAACGTCTCGCTTTTTTGTTATCACTATTACAACAAAATCCGTCTGGCTTAAATGAAAATGAGTTAGCGCTTGAGCTACCCAACCCACGTTTAACATTACGCGCTTTACAAAAAAGAGAATGGATCACACATCAAACGTTTGCGTCACAGTCTTCTGTTGATGCGCCCTTACAACTTAACGTTGCACAACAGCAAGTTGTTGAGCAGGTTTGCAACAAACTTCAGCAATTTTATCCTTGTTTATTGGATGGGGTGACGGGTAGTGGCAAAACCGAAGTGTATTTACAAATTATTCAAAAAGTGTTAGAACAAAATCGTCAAGCTATTGTTTTGGTACCAGAAATAAATCTCACGCCGCAAACGGTTAGTCGTTTTAAACAACGTTTTAACGTACCTATTGCAGTATGGCATTCTAAACTTAATGATATTGAGCGCTTGCATACTTGGTTATTAGCCCGCGATGGTGTTGCTTCCATTGTAATAGGCACACGCTCTGCAGTATGGACGCCTTTAGCACGCCCTGGGGTTTTTATTGTCGATGAAGAACATGATCACTCCTATAAACAACAAGATCATTTTCGCTATTCTGCCCGTGATATTGCCGTTGTGCGGGCATTACGCGGCAAAGTGCCCATTTTGTTGGGCACTGCCACGCCTTCGCTAGATACTTTGTACAACGCACATAGCGCTCGATATCAACATTACGTTTTGCCTGAACGGGCTGGTAGTGCTGTGCATCCCTCCTTTCATATTGTTGACATGCGCCGACAATCCAAACAAGGCGGTTTGTCGTTGCAATTAAAAGAAGCCATTGATCAACGCTTAGCCGCGCAACAACAAGTTTTATTATTTCTTAATCGCCGTGGATATGCGCCCATATTAACCTGTTACAATTGTGGCTGGGTGGCAGGTTGTCAGCACTGTGACGCGCGTATGACTTACCACGAAACGAGCAAACAATTGCGCTGTCACCATTGCGGTGACTTTCGCGCTGCGGATATTCAATGCCCAGAATGTCGTAATCCAAAGCTCTATTTTTTAGGACAAGGTACAGAACGTATTGAAGAAAATTTGCAAAATCATTTTCCTAGCGCACGCATTTTACGCATTGATAGTGACACCACTCGCAGCAAGCATGCCATGCATACATTGTTAGAACGCATCCATAAAGGTGAAGTTGACATTTTGGTAGGCACACAAATGTTGGCAAAAGGTCATCATTTTCCCAAAGTAACGCTTGTTGGTGTTATCAATATTGATAGTGGCTTGTATGGCGTGGATTTTCGTGCCACTGAGCGGATGGCGCAATTATTAGTGCAAGTGGCAGGACGTGCAGGGCGTGCAGATGATCCAGGCGAAGTCTTGATCCAAACCTGTTATCCTGATCACCCGCTTTTGACTCGTTTAATTCGCCAAGGCTATGCGTCATTTGCAGAAGCGGCGTTAAGTGAACGCCAACAAGCGGGATTTCCTCCATATACGCGCTTAGCCTTACTGCGTGCGGAATCCACTGAAGCTTCACCAGCAATGGATTTTCTAAACAAAGCGAAAAAGCAGGCGTTACCGCTAAATGGTGGTAACAAGGTTCAATTATGGGGTCCTGTGACAGCGCCAATGGAAAAACGGGCAGGATGGTATCGCGCCCAATTATTATTGCAATCTTCACAGCGTGATGTTTTGCATCATTTATTGTCTCAGTGGTTGCCGACACTTCAGCCCTTGGCAGGTGCTAAAGTGCGTTGGTCGTTAGATGTGGATCCACAAGATTTGTTTTAAGCATTTCATACTTTAAACCTGACAGGTTTTGGAAACCTGTCAGGTTTTTTGAAGTTATTATCAATTATTAAATTTCGGCAAAGTTCTCAACCCAACCAAATTCAACAAAGCATCTAAATCTTCTCTGTCTGACCAAAATACCTGCTTTTCTTCCATAAAAGTTTTGGCATCAGATGTAAATCCATTATGGCTAAAAAACCAAGAACGAACAAAATCAGGAGTTCTCTCCTTCAACACCAATTCGGCTTTTTCTAGCAACTGTTTGACTTGGCTCATACCCACTTTACGATCAGTGTACCATTTACTTTCTGCCACCCAATGTTCAACACCTGCAGCGCCATGAATATCAATCTCTTTGCCTAAGCCAATGCCCAATTTTTCTCGGAGTCTGACATAGTTAAATCTGGGCACTTCAATGTCATTTGGTTGATGAAAATATTGTCCTGGTAAATTTTTCCGCTGCGCATTCAACAAAATTTGTGCCATATAAACTTCTGCCAAATAACCATTGAGTTCTGAAAATTGTCGTTTGAGACGGTTATATTTTTGTTGTAATTCGTCTCGCACTTGAGCGCCACTCTTTCCCAAAACTTCAATTTTTCCCCAAACTTTTAAAAACTCCAATAAAATAGGATCTGAAACTTTTTTAAACCAAGCACCCAATTCCATATATTGAAGTAAATCACCACGAGAAAGTTTAATCAACACTTCTCGAATTTTGTCAAGGGTGACGTGTTTGTTTTCTTCCTTGAGGATGGCTTGTTGAATCCGTTCCAAATCCAAACGTTCGCCTTTTTCTAGTGCTGATAAATATAAAATCCATTTGGTAATTTTGGAATCATTAATCCGTTCGATCCAGCGAGTAACTTGATCATTCAGTTCTGCCCAAATGAATCCGGAGGAGAGATCAACCGCTAAAATGTTATTTAAATCTTCTTCAGTTAAAATGGCTTGTTCTTGTTTGGCAGCTTGTTTAACAACCGCAGTGATATAAAATGGGTTACCACCACAACGTTCTGCAATAACTGGCGCAATTTCTTCCGCCACTGTGGCTTTAAAATATTTTGCCGTTTTGTGAGACAGTTCAGTTCCCCAATAGTGCGTTAAAGGTTCAATTGGATCACTTTCAAATCGCCCAAATAAGGAACCTCGCCCTAAAATTTCTCGGGCAAGAATGCTCATCGCAGAACCTGTGACAAAATGAGGGCAGGTGGGGGATTCCACCGCTTCTTGCATGTAGCCGACAACATCAAAATCATATTGAGGTAGCCGAGTATTTTGAAATTCATCCAAAAAAATGACAATGGTACTGTCATCATAATCAGATATCCGACGTGGTAACCAGAGTGCTCTTTCTTCAGGAATAACCACATCTTTTTCGATAATGCCTTCGACAAGTCCTAATGATGTTTGAAAGGTTTCGCTAAATAGAGAGTTCTCATGAATAATGTTTATTAGTTTTTGACGTTTAAACATTTCTGGCGAAAGGATTTCCGTTTTGCGAAGGCGAAACGCAGTATACCAGCGAATGAAATTTTCTACATATTTAAGTGCAAAATCCCAACGATCTTTAAAAGTTTCGGGGAAACTGTAGTAAACAGGTACAATGGCTTCAGGATCATGATGATCTTGCTCAAAAAACAATTGGTTGACCACTCGCTTAAAAATTTCCGTTTTACCCATCCGACGTTGTCCTAATAAAACTGTGGAACCCGTTCGGCGGGTTCGGGCTTTGAGGGCGGCCTGATAAAGGTAGTCAATAAATTCTTGGCGATCAGTATAAACTTCTTCAGCAACTAAGGGTTTGATGGCCCATTTAGGTTTATTTTTCATCTTAGGTAATATCAGGTTGTGAGAGTTTTTGCTCAGCAAATCTCCAAAATCTTCGTACTTTCTTCCCCAAATTGACTACTCACCCTCACTGCTATTTTATGCCCTGTTGTTTTAATCGTTATTGGGTGGGAAATCTGTCCATAAGCGCGAGCAAAAGCCGTTTTATTGATTTCTATTTTTGGTAAGGAACGTTTTTTTGCAAAGTTGTTTAAAGCGCTTTGCCAATTTTTAAATTCCTTATTGTTGCCACCGCAAAAAAAGATTTGTTTGACAATAAAATTGCTACCATCATAATCATCATCTACCATCCAGTAGCCAATGTCGTGAATCTTGCGGGTTTCAACTTGTCCTTTTATGGGATTGTAAACGTCAAAACCGCAAATTTCGATTTGCACACTTTTGCCATTTTGACGTAATTGGATATTTGGCTCGCCAATAGTCACAAAAGAGGCCGCTTTTTTGTCATCTTTGGCTAAGCCGCGTTGCAATAAGTCGTCATGCATACGGACTTTGGTCAGCGCAAAATGGCCTACATTTTTGTTGCTGATATTGCTTTCAAAGGAAAAAGCAAGGATTATGAGCCAATCCGCATCGCCTCGCCTCTGACATTCTGCCACCGCCGCGTTAACAGCTTGTTGGTTGACGAGGCCAAATTTTGGACCAATATGAAAATAGGCTTTTTTCTGGCCTTTTTGGGCATTGAAAAAACCTTCAGCATGTAAATTGGTGTCGCTTAATGAATTCACCTCAAGAAATATTGCTTTCTCATTTTTCATACCATTTTTGATACCAGCCCATCTGAGATGTTCAAAAATGCGGTTTTTTAAATCTGTGTTGTTTTCATTTAAGTTTTCAGAAAGCGGATTTTGTAGTGTTTCTACAACAAATGGGCTGGTAATGCGGAATTTATTTTTTTCTTCCTTTGGGTGCTCGTAAAGCTTTTCAAGCTTTGGTGGCAAATCATAAAGGACAGTTCTCATCGTGATATGATTCACCGTTTTAAAAATAAAATCTTGGCGAAGATCATGTTTATTTTGTAGCTTGTAATAGGGAAACGCCGCCATCATAAGCCTTTTTTTGGTAATATTTAAAGCAATGCGGGAAGTGTCAATCGTAATCCAACGACGTGCCCATTGTTCAGCAACATAAGCGGTGGTACCTCCGCCACAACTTGGATCTAAAACGAGATCACCTGGATCAGTCGTCATAAAAAGGCAACGTTGGATGACTTTGGCAGAAGTTTGAACAGTATAAGTCTTGTTTCTTTCAGACAGTTGCTCAAGCCACAAATTATTGACTTCTGCAGCTGGAAAATCATCATAGTAGTATTTATACCTTAACGAATTGCCACGAAGAAATATTCTATTTTTATCAACCAGCTTTTTCAAATTCTCAACTGAACATCTCCAACCACGATTAGGCACAGGTTTAAAAATTCGTCCTTGAAATTCAAATGGATGTATTGTGTTTCCAGCACCGCTTGAAGATTGTAATTTTTCACTCGTCAATGGACGTAAGGAATCATCTAAATGATCCAGTTGGTTGATGTTGACAATTTCTCCAGTCTCTAACTCTACCAAGCTAAATCTTTTTTTATTAAGTTCTTTTTTGGTGTAAAGTTTATGATATTTTAAATCATCAAGACTTTTGGCATAAAAGATGATGTAATCGTTGAGCGTTGATAAATTTTTTGTCCTTGTGTTACTACGTGTTTTGAAAACAATCATAGAAACAAAATTCTTTCTACCAAACACTTCATCCATAATGCACCTGACCAAATGTACATTTTCTTCAGAAATTTGCACAAAACAAGCCCCGCTAGAGGCGAGCAATTCTTTGCCAACAATTAATCTTTCCCGCAAATAGCTTAAATAAGAATGAATTCCCAATTTCCATGTATCACGATACGCTCTAATTTTTTCATGTTCGTGATTTTCCTCTAGATGGGAAGCATTCATTTGCTTATACCAATTACTTTCAAATTCAATGCCATAAGGGGGATCAAAATAAATCATTTGCACTTCGCCTGCCATGCCTTCTTTTTCCAGTAAAGAAGTCATCACCAATAAACTATCCCCCTGAATTAGACGATTAGTCCAACTGTCTTGATGTTGGTAATATTCAAATACTTTGGTGGATAACGGCGATGGATTGCGTTTTTTGATAAATTTATCAATCAAAAGTTCGGGAAAAATATGCTCATGAGCGTGCAAAAAACAAATATCGCTTTTAAGGTTTTGATCGTTATGATCATATTTATCTAACCAAAATAATTCGGGTAAAGAATGGGTAGGTTGTGTGGTTGGATGTTTTGTGTCTTTAAAAGAATTGATGCTCAAAAAAATGCTCCTCTCGTGCATAAGTCATTTGAAGTGTGATTTATTAACTGATGTGACGCGCTCTTGTTCCCCTGTAATAACGATAATAGACTTGTCCCTAAATAATCTGAACCGTGATTTATGTGATTGATCTGATTATTATGAGGGTGTTGATGCTTTCATCACCTTTCATCACAAAAATCATAAGAATCACAGTTCAAAATTATTTAGGGACAAATCTAATGTCTATTATTATCCCTTCTTAAAAATAATCCTTGTAGTTAGTGTCACAGTTCAAATAATTATTTATAGCTAGGCTATAAACGTTATTTATCAGCATTTAATTTGGCTGGAATCATTCCCTGTCGCCGCATAACCTCCTCAATAAGCGGTTTTGCCCAATCTGGACAAGGATATTTACGCGGTGCTGATGACGCACGGTTCGGTGCAGGCTTTAGGCTCAGCCCATTCATTTCCTTAACATGAGCAATCCAACAAGCTTTAACAGAACGCCCATGAGATTTTTTGATATCAGCTTGGATTTCTTTATAAGTCAGCACAATTGTAATTCCTTTGTTCAATGCCATTCAATTTAAATATTTCATATTTTCAAAGACTTAACTACCGTTTTTAACAACAAGTTTTTGGCAAAAACATGATTTTTTGAATTCATGTGAAATAGTCACCGGCTGGACAGGGTTTGCAACCTCGTCCAAAACGTTTTCACCCATTTATCCACATAAGCGGGTTTGTTAGGTGAACAAGGTTTTGGTTATTATCTTGGCTGATGTTGAAAATTTCAATCATCAAACGCGCAGCATGCTGTTGTTTGTGTCAGTTGCGCATATTATTATCTGAAAGTGTAGAAAACCAATTTGCTTTTTCACGTACCAACCTACTTACTTTATACAAGAAAAATTATGGATAAGCTCATCAGTCAATCTACCACCTGGGCTGCCCTCAAAGCCCACCAACAATACTTAGCACAACGACATCTACGCGATTTATTCGCACTTGATAGTCAGCGTTTTGAACATTTTTCCGTAGAGGCATGTGGTTTACTGTTGGATTATTCTAAAAACCGTTTGACTCATGACACTCTCACTTTATTGTTTGAGTTGGCGACAAAGGCAAAATTGCAGGAGTGGATTACCCGCCTGTTTCAGGGGGACATGGTTAATAACACAGAACAACGCGCTGCCTTGCATACTGCCCTTCGCAACCGTTCTAATCGTCCAATTATGGTGGATGGTAAAGATGTTATGCCTGAGGTTAATGCCGTGTTAGCAAAAATGCGCCAATTCTGCGATTCTGTGCGCGATGGGGAATGGCGCGGCTTTACTGGTAAACCCATTGAGTCTATTGTCAATATTGGCATTGGTGGCTCTGATTTAGGCCCTGCGATGGTAACAAGGGCGCTGAATGCCTATCATCATCCACGCTTACAGGGCTATTTTGTCTCTAATGTTGATAGCACACATTTGGGTGAAACTTTAGCCAAACTCAATCCAGAAACAACTCTGTTTGTTATCGCCTCAAAAACCTTTAGCACTCAAGAAACACTGCTGAATGCGCGAAGTGCGCGGCAATGGTTAATAGATCAATTAGGAGATGACAAGGCGGTGGCTAAACATTTTGTGGCAGTCAGCACTGCAACGCAAAAAGTCATTGAATTTGGGATTGATCCTGTGAATATGTTTGAATTTTGGGATTGGGTGGGGGGGCGTTATTCTTTGTGGTCTGCTATTGGCTTGTCTATTGCGATGATGATAGGCATGGATCACTTTGAACAGTTATTAGATGGCGCACATGAGTTGGATAGGTATTTTGAAGAGAGCCCGTTTGAAAAAAATTTGCCAGTATTAATGGGATTGATTGGCGTATGGTATAGCAGCTTTTTTAATGCCCCCTCCCATGCGATATTGCCTTATGACTATGCCTTAGAACTTTTTCCCGCCCATTTGCAACAATTAGTAATGGAAAGTTTGGGCAAGCGCGTTACCCGCGAAGGGGACAGCGTGGATTATCCAACTTGCCCAATTATTTGGGGCGCACCAGGGAATAATGGTCAACATGCGTTTTATCAGCTCCTGCATCAAGGGACCCATTTAGTCCCAGCTGATTTTATTATTGCCATTGAAAGTCAACACTACGTACATGGTACTCAACAAGTGGTGTTGTCCAATGCGCTGGCACAAACCCATGCCTTGATGATGGGCAGAAATCCAGAAGAAACCCGAACCGCACTTAAAATCCCCTCATCACAAAAATTGCTGGCACAACAGCTCCCCCACCGCGTTTTTCCTGGAAATCAACCAACTAATACGTTGGTTTATCAAAAATTAACCCCGCAAATTTTAGGGACATTGATTGCCCTGTATGAACATAAGGTTTTTGTACAGGGCGTTTGTTGGGGCATTAATCCTTTTGACCAATGGGGCGTAGAGCTTGGTAAACAGGTGGCAAATACTCTATTGCCAAGCCTTCAAGTCGATCATGAGATGGCGACACATGACCCTTCAACTGATGGATTGCTGAGATATATCAAAGCCCACCGTCGTGATTAAAATAATATTTTCTTTTTAAAATTAAATATGTTAGACTCTGAACTTAAAGTAATTTATTAAGAGTTTAATAAAACCTCTGAGATTTGCCAAAGCTCAGAGGTTTGAAGAAAAAATAAAAATTATCACGATTTTATAAAGGTTAATGAATAACCATTAGCCATTAACCATTAGCTATTATATATATATTATGTTTAAAACTCTCACTAAATCGGTTATCTTATTTTTTCTATTGCTTGTCAATATCGCATTATTTACTTGGTGTGTTAATCAACTTGAGCTGGGTCAACCGCTTGAGAAAACGTTGATCAGCGATGTAGAGGCTAATGTCACACATGATAAGCCGCAATACGTCCCCCGCGTTGAGGTTGTTGCGCCAACTGCTCAACAACCAACTTCGAGTGATTTAGCCCCTAAGAGCAAGCAAAATCGACAGCTCGTCCTACAATTTCAGTCCACACAAAACCGCATAACACAACAAGAACGTGTTAAGCTTGAAGGTATGTTGCAGCGTTTGAATATCAAGACTGATCATTCGGTGCAAATATTTTCAGGCACAGCGGCTTCTAAAAACAATGTTCAGTCCCCCCAAATTGCCAAATTGCGTGCTCAAGGCGTTGCGCGGGTCGTTTATCCCTATACTCAAACCGTAAAAATGCACTATCGTCCTTCCCTGGAGGAGGGTAAGGTGATTGTGGAATTTTTGGAGCCAGACGATGCCGTGTCTCAGTGAGATTAGAGTTGTCCGAAAATAAATGCCAGGTATGGTTTTTATTTTCGAACAACTTTATTGCGTAAAACCTTCGAGCTTTGCTAAACCTTGAAGGTTTAGTCCCCCATCTTGATTTTATCACCCCAGCACCTATCTATACAAAAAATCATTTATCCCCACCGAGGAGAAAAGCGTTATGCCTATTTATGAATACGCTTGCACTGATTGTGGTCACGAACTGGAAGTTTTACAAAAAATGAACGATTTGCCATTAAAGCAATGCCCGGCTTGTAATCAAAACACTCTAAAAAAACTTGTTTCTGCAGCCGCTTTTCATCTTAAAGGCACAGGCTGGTATGAAACCGACTTTTCGGGCAAGAAAAAAACTGAAGAAAAAACTGAAGAAAAAACTGAGAAAAAAACCACATCCTCAAGTTCTGGGAAAGAAAGTACGCCCGCCGCGACTGCATCGTAAAAACTGTCAAACAAGGCAGTACACTATTCAATAACTGATAACTGATAATTGATAACTGATATGCGTAGCCACTCCTGTGGAGATTTGAATGAATCTTTAATAAATGAAACTGTCACTTTGTGCGGTTGGGTCAATCGCCGTCGCGATCATGGTGGCGTCATTTTTGTTGATCTGCGTGATCGTGAGGGCCTTGTCCAAGTCGTATTCGACCCTAAAATTGCAGACGCTTTTGCGATAGCTGAACAGGTGCGTAATGAATATGTGTTACGCATCACGGGGACGGTGCGTCATCGCCCAGAAGGGACCGAAAATCCAGAGCTAGCGACAGGGCTGGTGGAAGTTGTAACTCAACACATTGAAATTTTGAATGCTGCCGAAACGCCCCCCTTTCAAGTGGACGAAAACCATGTCAGCGAAGAAATTCGCTTGCGCTATCGCTATATCGATTTGCGCCGTCCAGAGATGTTAGCACGTATTCAATTGCGTGCCAAAATCACCGCTTTCTTGCGTCAGTTTTTGGATAAGGAGGGCTTTTTAGAAATAGAAACGCCCATGCTCACCAAAGCGACTCCCGAAGGCGCACGCGATTATTTGGTACCGAGCCGCACCCATCCAGGTAAATTTTTTGCCCTCCCCCAATCGCCACAGTTGTTTAAACAATTGCTAATGATGGCAGGGATGGAGCGCTATTATCAAATTGTGCGTTGTTTTCGTGATGAAGATTTACGGGCAGATCGACAACCTGAATTTACGCAATTGGATATTGAAATGTCCTTCATTGATGAAACCATCATCACAAATTTGATGGAATCGATGATGCGCCAACTATTTAAAAATGTCCTCAATGAAGATTTGCCTGAGTCTTTTCCACGCATGAGCTATGAGGAAGCCATGCGCCGCTATGGGACAGATAAGCCAGATTTGCGCGTACCTTTGGAACTTACCGATGTTGGCGATTTAATGGCAGATGTTGAGTTTAAAGTTTTTGCTAAACCTGCCAAGGACCCTAAAGGACGTGTTGCCGCGCTTTGTGTGCCAAATGGTAAGGTACTTTCACGCAAACAAATTGATGATTATACCGATTTTGTTGGTATTTATGGGGCCAAAGGTTTAGCCTATATCAAGGTTAACGA
>CAYFOB010000015.1:7028-8067 GCA_964344525.1 uncultured Thiomargarita sp. | reverse complement strand
GCAATCTCCCATATTGAAATTTTTACCGGATAAAATTATTCAACCTCTATTAGAGCGCACCAAAGCTGATACTGGTAGTATGATTTTCTTTGGCGCAGACAAAGCCAAAATTGTTAATGAAGCTTTGGGGGCATTGCGTTTAAAAATCGGTGAAGATCTCAAATTGGTGCAGAAAGGTTGGAAAGCACTGTGGGTTATCGACTATCCCATGTTTGAATGGGACGAAAACCGTTGGACTTCTTTACACCATCCTTTTACGGCCCCAAATGTGGGCAATCTTGATGCGCTTGAAGCTAATCCGGGCGCCAGTTTATCGCGGGCTTACGATATGGTGTTAAATGGCGAAGAAATTGGCGGTGGCTCAATCCGTATTCATCGCCCAGAAATGCAATCGACGGTATTTCGCGTGTTGGGAATTAGTGAAGAAGAAACGCGCGAAAAATTTGGTTTTTTGTTGGACGCATTAAAATATGGTTGTCCCCCACATGGGGGCATTGCGTTTGGTTTGGATCGTTTAGTGATGTTGATGAGTGGCGCCAGTTCAATTCGAGATGTGATTGCTTTTCCAAAAACACAAACGGCGAATTGTTTATTGACAGCAGCCCCGTCATCAGCAAGCTTAGAACAATTACGCGAATTGCACATTCGGTTGCGAGCTGAGAAAACTTAATCTTGTCTGAATTCTTTTTTTTAATGTGTTATTAAGTACCCGTTCACAAATTTTACTGCATTTTGGAGTCCAAAGCGGCTACGAAGGGCATAAGTTTCCTTCACGGGCGCAGGGCGACTCCAAAATACCTGAGGCACACTATGTACTTATTAGCCAAAATTCATCACATTTTTCTTTTTTTAATGTTTTTAAGCATTTGGGCGACGGCTTGTTCCACAACAAACAATACTGTTGAAGAGATTGCAAAGAAGGAACAAAGTCTTCCACTCATTTCGGAAACACCTGCTGAAAACGACGAAACATCGCCTCCACAAGAGGTGAGTTTAGAAGTTAAAATTGGTCAGATGCTAATGGTGGGATTTCGTGGTT
>CAYFOB010000015.1:462-7018 GCA_964344525.1 uncultured Thiomargarita sp. | reverse complement strand
CTGTCGATAGTCATTCTCCCATTGTGCAAGATATTCAAAAATTTCACTTGGGGGGTGTGATACTCTTTGATTACGATATTCCCTTGAGAACGCCAAAACGTAACATTGAATCGTTTGAACAGGTGAAATCGCTTGTTAAAGGATTGCGAATTGCATCGTCAACCCCCTTATTTATTGCGATTGATCAAGAAGGTGGCAAAATCGCGCGGTTAAAAACAAAATTCGGCTTTCCATCTACCGTTTCGGCTCAATATTTGGGTAACAAAAATGATATCGCCCTGACTTACAAAAAGGCTTCTGAAATAGCGCAAACATTAGCGCAGCTTGGTATTAATTTTAATTTTGCACCGGTTGTTGATCTTAACATCAATCCTACAAATCCGGCTATTGGTAAATTATGGCGTAGTTTTTCTGCTGATCCTAGCATTGTGACTCAACATGCACTTCAATTTATTAAAGCACATCGCAAACATAATGTGATTTCTGTTCTTAAACATTTTCCAGGGCATGGTAGTTCTACTCAAGATTCGCACCTTGGGTGGGTTGATGTGACTCATACTTGGCAAGAAGTCGAACTTGAGCCGTATGTGAATATCATCAATGCCGATCAAGCTGATGCCATTATGATAGCCCATGTCTTTAATAGTCATCTTGATCCTAAAAATCCTGCCACACTTTCAAAAAGTATCGTCGCCGACAAGTTACGTGGCGAGCTGGGTTACAAGGGGGTTATTGTTTCTGATGACATGCAAATGAAAGCGATCACCAGTAATTATGGATTTAAAGAAGCGATACGCGCTACTATTCATGCTGGTATTGATATCATCGTTATCGGAAACAATTTGAAATATGAGGATGATATTGTAGAACGCACTGTTGGCATCATTAAAGAATTGATAGCAGAAGGGAAATTGACTGAGAAACGGATTGATGAATCTTATCAAAGAATTCAACAACTAAAGGGGCGTTGGTTACTACAAAGTTGTCGTGGTAAATCTAGTTTGATCGTCAATGCTGAGCCAGCTGATAGTCAAATCAAAATCATGAATATTGGAGCGCAATATGAGCCAGGCATTTGTCTTAAGCCTGGATACTACGATATTTTGGTTGCTAAATCTGGTTATCAGCCCAAACAACAATGGATAGAAATCAAAAAGCAAGATTTGAAAACGCAAGTGGTTTTATTAGATAAAAATGTTGATACAAGTTGTGTCAATAAACATCATATCACTGTTAATGTAACCCCTTTTGATAGCCAAATTCAGATTTCAAAAATTGACGAAAATTTTAAGGTTGGACAGCATACAAAGATTGGACAAAAATATAAGCCCGGCATGTGTCTTGCGCCTGGAAATTACGAAATTTTGGTGACAAACCCTGGCTATTTGTCAAAAAAGCAACAGATAGAAATTAAGGCTCAAGATGTGATGACGCATGTTGTTGTAACGAAGGACTCTCTGGATTCTGGCATTTGTGGTGCTGAGGAATATAGTTTGACTATTGAAACTTTACCAGGCGATAGTCAGATTAAAATTACAAATATTGGACCAAAATATCACTCAGGTATTTGTCTAAAAAGAGGCGTCTATCATATTTCTGTGACACATCCTGATTATCACAGAAAAAAACTGCAGGTGAGAATAACAGATTTTGATGTGCTTGAAGAAGTGATTTTGAAGAGAAAATATTAAGAACTACAGCGCGATGGATTACTTTTAAGAAGGGATAAGTCAAAACCTATGGGTTCCAAAAAGTCTTTATCCTTTCTTAAAAATAATCCTTGTAGTTATTGCGCCTTTCTAAACATCTTAATCAACCAATAGTGACTCATAATAGATTCCAAAGTTTTTATGGCTTGGTGCAAATCAATTTCAAAATCTTTGTTCTGAATATCAACAATCAGTTTATAAATGAGTTCAAAAGTGATTCTATCTTCCTTGTCCATGTATATAAATTGACCATTGGGGGCTTGGTTCAGTCTGTCGATTTCCCCTTTGCCCACTTTGCCAGTGATCATGGCTTCTCTGACATCTCTAAAAAGGCTAAAGTGTATCTCCTCATTATGGCTGATCAATTCATTAAAGTTCTTGATTCGAGAACTAAATCCCATGTCACTTCCATGCAAAAAACCAATCACAAAAGTTTGTCCTGGCGTTTTAATTAACAAATGTTCTGGTAGCTTTCTTTGTCCCAATTTTAAGCAATCCATTTCCATATTTTTAAAAAGCGTATTAAAAGCCTCTGTTATGGTTAACAGTTTTCCAACATCGTCATTATCGCCAATGACAATGAGCTTATCATAGCCCTCCTCTAGCAATTCTTTTTCTCTTTCAATATATTCAATAATAAGACTGCTAACAGATTGCGTGTTTTCAAACATCACCGGCAGCAAAGTTTGACTGGTAGTCGCTAGTGGCGCAGATTCAGTTGTTTGAATCACCGTCGCATCAACAGGTTGTTGTGTCCAATCAATAAAGAGGTTTTTGAGTTCTCGGATTTCGCAACGAAAGCCCATGATTTGCTCATTGATAGCGCTGAGTTGATCCTTAACTTCCTCTTCAAAACTTTTTTTAAGCTGACGAATGGCAGGTAAGGGAATACCTTGAGTTCTGAAGCGGTAATAATGTGAAGCCCGATTTAACACTTCTCGAATAGAGTCTTGACTTAAAATATCTTCCAAATCATCATCAGTGAACAATTGTTCTATATCAATCCCATGGGCTTGTGCTTTCAGAATCAAGATTCTTTTCAGTTGCTCATCAGAAGGCTTGTTTAAAATAATTTGCCCTTGTGAAACTCTACCAACAACAGAACCATCAAAAAACTCTTTAAAATGTTCCCATCTGTCAGGAAAGAGATTCAGAATAATTAAGCTATTGGGCACATAAGTAAAAAGCTCTTTAATCGAATCACCAAAGCTATGCAGCAAGTTTTTGTTATATTCGAGCCCTAATCCTTCTAATTGGTCAAAAATGATAATCAAAGGCTCATCCATGATGGAAAGTTTACCAAAAACGGTCATCGCCTCTAGCGAAAACGCCTCATTATTGGCTTCCATATGCCAGTTTTTTAAGCCAATGCTATTGAGTTCATAATCTTCTAATTCATTAGCTGCCAACCATTTTCCCACTAACTTTTTTTTGTTAGGATCAGAATAACTACAAAATTTGACAATACCTTTCAAAATCGCGGTTGAATAACCCACATCCCCGTGATTTCTTTTCCACCAATCGTCAATAATGGTTTCAATACGTTGCCAATATTCGCGTTTATGACGCGCCCCATCTTCTCCTAACTTTCGGTAGAGATTAATTGGATCAACTGACAGTATCCTGGCAAGATATTTATCTTTATCAGTCAGTTTTCTGAAATAATCCAAAATACCCGCCGATTTCTCCTGACGAAGTTCGAGAAAAGTTTCACGGATAATTTTAAAAAAACTGGTGGCTAAAAGATGCTCAAGCTGAGAATAAGGGCTGCCAGGGACTTTTTCCACAAAAGACTGTAACACTCGGCTATAAATATGAAATAAAACCGAGTTGAGATTATTGGGTTGCCTGATAAAAAGTAAGCGATTGTGTTTTAAACGATCTTTTGCCAGTCTCATCATCAAATGGGTTTTGCCTGTACCAGGCTCTCCAGAGACAATAGCCCCTTTACTTTGATGATTTTCTTCATCATTTTTAATCTCTGTGATGATCGATTTTAACCTTTCAAACTCATCATAAAAAATATCTTTTAAATCAGTATGAGTTTGAAAAGGCGTATCGACTCGACTATTGCTAAATGGATTGGTTTGTGTTGTTTTGTCCATATCAGTGTTTTTGAAAATTTGTAAAAAGCATAAAAAAAGCGGGATTAATTCATCCCGCTTTGATAGATTTACCGCTTTGCTCTCATTTATTCAACGGTAAACTTCATGCTATCACTCCAAGGTCCTTTACCGGCACTATTCCAAGTTTGTATCCACCAAGTATATTGCCCATTTGTTAGGGTAATATCCGGTGTGATTTGGCAAGTGCCTGTACCACTATCGCAGCCAACCTGGCTGGCTGTATACCATTTATCCAAAATCTTGCCGTTTGGTCCATTGACCCACAAATAATACCAAGTAGATGTACTAACTGCATTCCAAGTATAAGTTGGAGTTGTCCCAGTAATCCCGTTAGGTGATACCAAAGTGGCTTTTGCTGGTAGGTTGCCAACAGTAAAATCTAACCCCGAACTCCAAGGTCCTTTACCGGCACTATTCCAAGTTTGTATCCACCAAGTATATTGCCCATTTGTTAGGGTAACATCCGGTGTGATTTGGCAAGTGCCTGTACCATTACCACACCCTGCATTGCTAGCTTTATACCATTTCTTAATAATGGGGGTACCAGCCGCATTATTGACCCAAAGATAATACCAAGTGGATGTACTGAGCGCATTCCAAGTATAGGTTGGCTTCGTGTCAGAAATCGTCCCGTTAGGTGATTTCAATATCGCTGTTGCAGGAATTCTGATGTTGGTGGTAAACGTCATGCCTTCACTCCAAGGTCCTTCACCGGCGCTATTCCAAGTTTGTATCCACCAAGTATGTTGCCCATTTGCCAAGGCGACATCCGATGCGACTTGACAAGTGCCTGTACCATCAACACATCCTGCATCACTGGCTTTATACCATTTCTTGACACGCACTTGCCCATTCGCATCGTTAACCCAGAGATAATACCAAGTGGATGTCGTGACGGCCTCCCAAACATAAGTCGGTGTCGGATCAGAAATTGTTCCACTATTGTCAGGCGATACCAACTTGGCTGCTATTGGTTGTTTCACTTCAACTGTAAACGTTGCATCTCGAGTCCAAGGACCAGCTTGACTATCCCAAGTTTGTATCCACCAAGCATGAGCCCCATTTGTCAGGGCTACATCTGGTGTTATTTGGCAGGTACCTGTGCCACCAACACATCCGACATCACTGGCTTTATACCATTTAGCAAAAAGCTTGCCAGTGGAACCATTGACCCAGAGCTGATACCAAGTTGATCCAGTAACCGCATTCCAAACATAGGTTGGTGTTGGGTCATTAATCGTCTTTCCATTAGGCGACATGTCATTATCAACAAGCGTCAGTGGGGCAGTATTTGGAGAGCCTATGGTAGCACCGCCAGTGGCATTACCCAAACTCACGACAAATTTTTCATTACCTTCCGTATTATTGTCATCAATAATAGCCACCGTAAAGGTTTTATTAGCAGCATCGCCGTCAGCCCAATAAAGGGTGTCAGAAGCCGCCGTGTAATCACTACCAGCCTTCGCCGTGTCATCAGTGGTTGCATATTTCACAGAGACTGCGCCATCACTACCACCAATACGGCTCACAGTAATAGTGGCAATTCCTGCATCCTCATTGACAGTGTAATTGGCTGTCGAAAATTGCAAGCTGCCAGGCACTGCAACATCATCGTTAACAATCGTTAGCACCGCAGATTTAGGCGTACCAAGGGCTGCACCGCCGGTAACATTACTCAAACTAATTCCCAGATTTTCATTACTTTCTGCCTTGGTATCGTCAAGAATAGCCACCGTAAAGGTTTTGTCGGTGGTATCTCCATCAACCCAATTTAGAGTGCCAGATGTTGTCGTGTAGTCACTACCAGCCTTTGCTGTATCATCACTGGTCGCATAATCTACTGACACTGTGCCATAATTACCACCAGTACGACTTACAGTAATAGTGGCAGCTCCACCATCCTCATTGACAGTATAATTGGATGCTGAAAATTGCAAGTTGCCGCGAGGACCATCACTAATGGTATAATGAACGGTACCATTCCAAGTGTAAGATGTGCCATAAGGTGCTAGAAAATAACCACTGTTGGCAACACTTTGCGACATTTCGATATTAGCATCTTTATATGTGTCGCCGGTGCTTTCTGAAAATCGTAACCCTGTTGAACCATCAGGCGTAGTAATATAAAAAGCGTAGGTTTTTCCTGCTGGAATGGCGACATTAACAGCTATAGGAATAAGTGTGGGATTATCATAACCATTGGAAACAACGTCAGTCGCGTTTTGCAGCTTAGTCCATGCACCTTGGTTGGTTTCACTGCCTTTATAGCTCCCCACCTTGTACCAGATTTCCAACTTGACTGTCTGATCCTTTGGTTTTTCCAAATTGGCAGAAAAATTGAGGATAGTCACAGCGTTAGTGGCAACAATATCAAACATGTTACCGCTGCCTGCAGCTGTTCCAGCAAAAATAGTCGTCAGCTCTTTAGTATCATTATCCTCAATAGTCAACACAGCCGTATTAGGTGTTCCCAACGTCGCTCCACCTGTCGGATTGCTCAAACTCAGCTTAACCGTTTCAGACCCTTCTACCTGGTGGTCGTTGATGATAGGAACTGTGATAGTCTTCTCAGCACTGTCACCATCAGTCCAATTTAAAGTGCCAGATGTGGCGGTGTAATCGCTACCGGCTGTTGCAGAACCATCACCTGTCGCATAGTCCACCGAGATTGCACCGCCAAAAGTACCAGTACGACTCACAGTAATGGTTGCTTGGCCAAGC
>CAYFOB010000015.1:0-452 GCA_964344525.1 uncultured Thiomargarita sp. | reverse complement strand
TGGCGCTGTAAGCGGTTGACGAAAATTGTAAGGCACCACCCTGCGTCAGATTCTCTGTGGTATAAGAAATGGTACCATTCCAAATTTGGGGTCTAAGAGTTTCCCCAAAAGGATAGACACTGGCAATACCTTCCAACACTTTGAGGTTACCATCTGACTTATATTCCGCACCCTCTGTGTTGCCTTTTGTAAACAGTAAACTACTACCATCCGTTGCAGCCACGTAAAAACTATAAGTTTTTCCGGCTGGGATAGCAAGATTAATGTCTATAGGTATCGGTGTGGCTTTATTTTTTCCGTTGGAAACAACACCAGTAGCAGTGCCCACTTTGGTCCAAGCGGCTTGATTTCCTTCACTGCCTTTGTAACTTTCAGCTTTATACCAAATTTCTAAATTATGTGAGGTCCCCTGATCACTATTCAAATTGCCCGAAAATTTGAGAATAGTGAGA
>CAYFOB010000014.1:0-20837 GCA_964344525.1 uncultured Thiomargarita sp. | reverse complement strand
GATTTGTTCAATAATTTGTTCCGAAGTGAATGGTTTTTGCACGAATGCCTTACCGCCTTGCATTTCTGCCCACATGCGATCTGCCTTTTGCTTTTTGGCACTGACAAAAACAACTGGAATGTCCTTGGTGGAATCGTTGTGAGTAATTTCCCTGCAAGCTTGATAACCATCCATTTCATGCATTATCACATCCATAAAAATGAGACCAGGCTTCTACAGCCTCAAAACCATCACTGGCTGTGACAACAGTGTAACCGGCATCTGAAATAATTTGTTGAAGACTCGTCAAATCAACTTGTGAATCATCAACAACAAGGATTTTATTGATGGGCATTGACATAATCTCCTTCTTCAGTTATCATTTACCAAGAATAGACTATTTTATGTGATAGTATTCACGAGAAACCAAGCCCCTTCAAGAAACTTGGTTTCACTTTGCCTGATCTTTTGAAAATAGTCGTTAAGCATTAACAGCGTTAGGCAAGAATTGATTGAGAACTTCTTTGAGTTTGTCTTGTTGAACTGGTTTGGTCAAATATTCGTTGGCACCTGCCATTTTTCCTTTGATCTTGTCAATTTTACCGTCCTTGCCAGTTAACATGACTACAGGGGTGGCCTTAGACATGTTATGGGATTTGATTTCTTTACAAACTTTAAGTCCATCTACCCCTGGTAACATCACATCTAAGAAAATAATGTCGTAAACATTCTCTTGTATGTACTCAAGTGCGTCCTCACCAGTTTCAGCAAAGTTGATATCCATGCCATACAACCCCAATTGAACTTCCATATGTTTACGTACCGAAAGCGCGTCGTCAACAACGAGGGCTTTGACACCACTCTTTGCGGCTGAAGCTGCTACCCCCCGGGAAATGTTAAAAGTAGCAGCATCTTCCTCCCCAAGCATCGCCTCATCATCAACAACCAATTCAGGTACAAACTTGAGGGCTTTTATGGTCACTTGATCAAGAATATCAAGTACTCGTTTTAAGGTCAGTGGGCGGCGTAAGTACACTTCATCGCTAGGGGCCTCAGCTGGTGTGCTTTTGGTAACTCTAACTACTGGGGTAGTGCTGTGATGTACACTAAAACTTTTCCACTCACTTCGCGCATCAGAATTATCAATATCAACAAGTATAATTTCAGCCGTTTCACGTTCTGTGGGACCAATCAATGTGTATTTTCGAGGACGTGAAGCTGCAAGTTTAAAAATGCTACCCAAGGTATTTTTTTCGTTGGGTGTGAGGCCAAATATACCCACTTTAAATATTTTATCGCTAGACATGACAGCCTTTCCAATTTTGTTTCTATCTTTGTTTATCGTTTTGAGATGGGTGATTGATATTAAAACGCATATTTTTCTCACCATCCACATTTATAGATTTCGTAAAAATATCCCTATTTGCGGACATGTACCTAAAAAATTTCATATAAATATCACCTGACTGAAATTTCCGAAAGCTATATCAAGATATTCACTGTTGAAAACATTGTGCCATGATCAAATCATGCAAGCACATAGTTCAAAATTAACGTTAATTTGCGTTGCCTGGGATTTTTTTGCAATTGATAATGATAACCTGGTAAGCCTTAGCTGCATGTTTCGCCAAAAATTGGATCAGTTGATGAGTTATGCTTTAAAAAAAATTGGCTCGTTCACAGTACATCCTGTGTTTTGCCTCGACTTGCCCATGCAGTTTATCCAGGGTGAAGCCATTGTAAATCACATCATTAGCTATAGCAAGCCGTGCCTCTCGATTTGCTTGGGTTTTCATTATCTGTTCGATTTCTTGGATGCTAAATCCATTTCGAGCAATAAGGCGTTGACGTTGTAGTTGTTCTGGGCAATCAACAACTAATACACGATCAACCATATCCTGCATCTGTGTTTCCAATAGCAAAGGGATACTTAACAAACAGTAAGGGCAACGTAACATTGCCATTTGTTCCTGCATAGTTTGGCGAATACGAGGATGCAAAATTGTTTCTAAACGCTGGCGTTTTTGGCTATCAGCAAAAATTTGTTGGCGTAGTTTAACACGATTAAGGCTACCATCGTTGTTTATTATCTTGGCCCCAAAGGTTTGGATAATGAGTTCAAGTGTTGGTTGTCCGGGCTCAACTAATGCATGGGCAATTACGTCAGCATCTATGACAGGTACATTGAATTTGGCAAATAGGTTGGACACTGTTGTTTTACCAGAGGCGATGCCCCCTGTCAATCCTATTTTCAGCGGTAAGCTCATAAAAAATAAATATACTTTAGGGTATCTCCCCACAGTAGGGTAAACCAGCCTGCAGCCGCAAGGTAGGGACCAAACGGGATTGGCACATTTTTATCGTGTCCGCGCAAGATGATGAGTGTTATTCCCACCACTGCGCCAACAAATGATGAGATTAGAACAATAATAGGTAATGCCTGCCATCCCATCCAAGCACCCAACATAGCCAATAATTTGAAATCACCATAGCCCATACCTTCTTTTCCTGTAAAAAGTTTGAAAAGCCAGTACACTGACCATAGTAGCAAATAACCGGCTATTGCGCCTATTACACTGGATTCAATATCTGTGTATAATCCGAACACATTACACAGCAAACCAACCCATAATAAAGGTAACGTAATGTTGTCAGGTAATAATTGATGATCAAAATCAATCATGGCACATGCTAACAGCGCCCAAGTCAATACCAAGGCCCCTAACAAAGGCCAACCGAATCCAAAGTGCCAAGCAGTGATGGTCGCTAAAAATGCGCTCGATGCTTCAATTAGTGGATAACGCAAAGATATATTTTGCTGGCAGGCTGTACATTTGCCACGTTGCCAAATATAGCTTAGTATCGGAATATTTTCCAACACTGCAATTTGATGCCCACAATGGGGGCAATTAGAACGTGGTAAAATTAAGTTAAACGGTTCGCTGGGCGTCGCAGCTGGTTGATTTAATAAATCAGCACATTGCGCCCGCCAATCGCGCTCCATCATAATAGGTAGGCGGTAAATCACAACGTTGAGAAAACTGCCCACTAAAAGCCCTAGTACACAGGCAACGATGAAAACGGCGTTGGGTTCAGCGGCAAGGTAGGTAAGTACATTCATAAAATTAATGGTTGGCAGACTATCCAGTCTCCTTTAAACGACAGAGCCCATTTTAAAAATTGGTAAGTACATTGCAACCACCAAACCACCAATCACAATACCTAAAAAAGCCATAATAAGCGGCTCCATCAAGGAGCTAAGTGACTCTACCAATGTGTCCACTTCTTCTTCATAGTAGTCAGCAACTTTGTTTAACATTTTATCAAGATCCCCCGATTCTTCGCCAATTTGCGTCATCTGCACACATAGATTAGGAAATACATTTTGAGCACGCATGCTCTCTGCTAATGGTATCCCAGTAGCAACATCATCTTTAATTCTTTTGCAGGCCTCGTAATAGACAATATTTCCCGTTGCACCAGCTACAGAGTCCATGGCCTCTACCAGCGGTGTGCCTGCCGCAAACATGGTGGCTAAAGTACGGGCAAAACGTGCTATCGCTGATTTAGTGAGGAGCTCCCCAAACAGTGGAAATTTTAATGAGATTCTTTGCAAAAAATTACTAAAGGCCTCCGAGCGTTTTTTAGCTTGTGTAAATGTTATTACCACAAGAAAAATACCAGCAAAAACATAATACCAATATGCTACCAAAAAATCCGACATGTTCACTATCATTTGTGTAAAAGCTGGTAGATCAGCACCAAACTCACTAAATAAGTCGGAAAAAATGGGGACAACGTAAATCAACAAGATGGCACTGACAACCATAGCAACAATAATGACCGCAACTGGATATTTGAGTGCGCCTTTGATTTTTTTCTTAATACTTTCACTTTTTTCCTTGTAAATCGCTAGTTTAGTTAAAAGCGTTTCCAAAATACCGGCTTGTTCGCCTGCATCAACCAAGTTACAAAAGAGATCATCAAAATGTTCGGGATGTTTACGCAGGGCACTGGCCATCGTGCCTCCCGCTTCAACCTCAGCTTTGATTTCCCTGACTAATTCTTGAAATTTTTGTTTTTCATGACCTTGTCCAACGAGGTCAAACGATTGGAGCAGGGGTACTCCAGAGGTCATCATAGTCGACATTTGGCGTGCAAACAGAGCAATATCGGCAGAGTCTACAGGTTGCCCGCCGCCACTAAATAGCGATTTAGGTTTTTTTTTGACTTTGCTAGAACGTATTCCTTGTTTTATCAAGGTCACTTTGACTTGGGCTTCGCTGATTGCAAGCATCTCTCCTTTGCGTTTTCCACCTTTTTTGTCTGTACCCGTCCAGACAAAGATAATTTCTTTTTTGATTGCAGTTTTTGGCCTCATGTTACCTCCTTGGTATATTATGGAAAAGGGAGGAAAGTTTTGTATGTTTTAAAGAGTAACACGATCAACCTCTGCCAAAGAAGTCAGCCCATCTTTGGCTTTTTTTAGGCCAGATTGGCGCAGGTCTGGAATCCCTTCGCGTTGTGCTTGATCAGCCAAATCAATGGCATTACTGCCTTTCATAATTAAACGTTTCATCTCTTCGGAGATGGGCATGACTTGGGAAATACCAACACGTCCGTTGTAACCCGATCCCCCGCATCTTTCACAACCACCTGGACCATACAATTTGATCTCAGAAATTTCCTCCTCTTTATAGCCAGCATCTTTTAATACCAGCTCAGGGAGGTTTTGTTCAACTTTGCAATTACACAAGCGGCGGCATAATCGTTGTGCCATAATGAGGTTGACTGCAGTGGCAATTGCAAAAGGTTTAACGCCCATGTCAATCATGCGGGTTAAAGTTTGTGGCGCATCGTTGGTGTGTAAGGTGGACATAACCATGTGACCCGTGGTAGCCGCTTTAATTGCAATCCCCCCAGTATCAAGGTCTCGTATTTCGCCCACAAGTATGACATCAGGGTCCTGTCGTAGGAAGGCTTTAAGTGCCTTTGCAAAAGTCATACCTGTTTTTTCATCAATTTGTACTTGATTGACACCAGGGAGGTTAATTTCGACCGGATCTTCGGCTGTGGAGATATTGATCCCTTCTTTGTTGAGGATATTAATGCCTGTATAGAGGGATACCGTTTTACCACTACCGGTGGGGCCTGTTACTAAAACCATGCCATAAGGATTAGCGAGGGCTTCAAGGTAGAGGCGCTTTTGTTCCTCTTCATAGCCAAGTATATCTATGTTGAGATTGGCAGCCGAGGAGTCGAGAATTCGCATCACTATTTTTTCGCCCCACAAGGTGGGGCAGGTGCTGACCCTAAAATCAATGGACTTGTTGGCAGAAAGTTTAAGTTTAATACGTCCGTCTTGGGGGACGCGACGTTCTGACACATCCAAGCGTGACATGACTTTAACACGCGCTGCCAATTTTCTCGAAATTGTAATGGGGGGTCTAACAACCTCTTTAAGTACACCATCGACGCGAAAACGCACCCGGTAAAATTTTTCATAAGGTTCAAAATGTAAGTCGCTTGCGCCCTTTTTAATGGCATCAAGGAGCATTTTGTTGACGAATTTGACAATAGGGGCTTCATCGCCTGGGTTTGTTTCTCCGGCCGGTTCGTCTGCGTCTTGTTCGTTGTTATCTTCCTCAAACTCAATTTCTTCATCTATTCCCTGCATATCCTTCATGCCGTCATCAGTGGCTGCGAGGCCACGTTCAATGGCCTTTTCCAATTTTTCGGCTTCCCCTAAAATCGCCGAGGTTCGCATCTTGGTATAAAAATTAATTTCGTCAAGCGCCGCCCGATTGGCCGGATCGGAAACAGCGACGAATAGGTGATTAGCTCGCTTGTAAATGGGAAGGACTTGGTGCTTTTTTAATAGTTTTTCACCAACAAGCTTGATGAGCTCGTGGTCAAGTTCGATGCAATCAAGATCAATCAGGGGAATGGCAAATTCTTCGGTCGCTGCTTGGGCTACCTCACGGCTGTTAACAAGTTTTTCACTCACCACGTAAGTCACAAAGGAGATGTGCTTGTTCTGCGAGTCTTCAAACGCCCTTGTCAACTAATTTACGGGCGAACCCCATGAGGTTGTTTCTTGTTGGTTGGGTGGCCATTTTCAGTTATTAGTTATCAGTTATAAATTACCAGTTATCTGTTATCAGTTATTTAGATGACAGATAACTGATAATGCATTATCCTATTGCTAAAAAGTTCTTGAGTAAAGCATGTCCTTGTTGTGTGAGGATAGATTCGGGGTGAAATTGTACACCGATGATTGGTAAATTTTTGTGTTGCACCCCCATGATTTCTTCCATCTCCCCATCAGGCGTTTGTGTCCATGCCGTTATTTCTAAACAATCGGGCACTGTGTTATATTCTACAACAAGAGAGTGGTAGCGTGTTGCTTCAAAGGGGTTGGGTATGCCTTGAAAGATGCCCACACCTGTATGATAAATCCAAGAAGTTTTGCCGTGCATGATTTGGCGAGCGTGGACAATTTTACCGCCAAAAGCTTGTCCGATGCTTTGGTGCCCAAGGCAAACACCTAGCAGAGGTATTTTACCAGCAAAGGTAGTAATGGCGGCAATGGAGATACCAGCTTGATTGGGGGTACAGGGCCCTGGTGAAATGACAAGGTGTTGCGCGGCTTGTGCTTCGATCTCTTCTAGGGTAATTTGATCATTGCGAAAGACTTGTACCTGGGTGCCTAATTCACCGAAATATTGTACTAGGTTGTAGGTGAATGAGTCATAATTGTCTATCATCACTAACATGGTAATTATCCTTTTGGAGTCCAGATGAGGCCATCGCTACGGCTTTGAACATAGCACGACCCTTATTCATGGTTTCATCCCATTCCTTGGCAGGCACTGAGTCAGCGACAATACCAGCGCCTACTTGAATGTGTAAGGTTTGATCTTTAATTACCGCAGTGCGGATCGCAATAGCCGTGTCCATATCCCCATGCCAGGTGAGATAACCCACAGCCCCACCATAAACGCCACGTTTAATAGGTTCCAGCTCATTAATGATTTCCATCGCCCGTATTTTTGGCGCACCGCTTAAGGTGCCGGCTGGAAAAGTCGCTCGAAGGACATGCAGTGCATTGAGTTGTGGTTTTAAAAGTCCTGTTACGTTGGAAACAATGTGCATGACGTGGGAATACCGTTCTATAACCATGTTTTCGGTTAACCGCACGCTGCCAATCTGGGCGACTCGTCCCACATCGTTTCGGCCTAAGTCAATGAGCATGATGTGTTCGGCACGTTCTTTGGGATCCGCAAGCAATTCTTTTTCTAAAGCCAAGTCTTCTGCTTCATCGCGTCCCCGCGGACGTGTGCCAGCAATGGGACGTACTGTGATTTGTTGCGCTTGAGAGCGTACCAAAATTTCTGGTGATGATCCTACAATGTGAAAGTCCTTTAAATTTAGGTAATACATATACGGCGATGGGTTACCACTACGCAAAGCTCGGTACACGTTTAAAGGTGGTGCTTCACAAGTGATTGAAAGGCGTTGTGATAGCACAACTTGCATAATATCACCTTCAACGATGTATTCTTTGGCACGTTTTACCGCGTTTTCAAATGCAGGCTGGGGAAATCCTGATTTAAAGTCGGTTTCTGTGATGTTGTCACCTGAGCATAAGTCAAGTTGGGATTCGTTTAAGTTATCGCGCAAATGCTTGGCCAAGGTGTCTAAACGTTGTTCTGCTTTGGCATGTGCGTCCGGCTGTGAGGGATTCGCATGGACAATAAGATACAATTTACCTTTAATGTTGTCAAAAACCACCACCTCATTAGAAAGCATTAGGAGAATATCTGGTGTGTCTAATGGATCTTTAAGGTTGCTTTGGGCAATGCGGGGTTCGATATAGCGCACCGTGTCATAGCCAAAATAGCCAACGAGGCCTCCATTAAAGCGAGGTAAGTTGGATAATTTGGGAACACGAAAGCGTTCTAAAAAGTTTGCAATCCATGCGAGTGGATCAGCAACATTTGTTTGTTCTGTGATTGCTCCAAGTGTGCTGACAAAAATATCGTGCCCATGCACACGTACAATTGTTTGCGCTGGTAAGCCAATGATGGAGTAACGCCCCCATTTTTCACCACCGTGTACAGATTCTAATAGGTAAGAATAGGGTCCCTTGGCTAATTTTAAATATGCGCTCAGTGGGGTATCTAAATCGGCTAAAACTTCTCGCTGTATGGGAATATGGTTGTAATTTTCGGCTGCTAGTTGATAAAATTGTTCAGGTGTCATTTCAATTGTCACGGTGCAAGTGCGTGTTTTTTTGTTATAAATTTTATTTATATGAGATTGACTTGATAATTAGACATTATTGGAAATAAATGGAGCACTACATGAGCTACTTTTATTTCCAATAATGTTTATTATATATCAAAGTTCTTTGAACAACTAAATATCTATCTGCCGTGTATTGATAACTGAAGGTAGCTGCGTAAATGAATCAACCACAGCATCAGGTTTAGCAGCACGAATATCCTGACCATGGTTATAGCCATAACTGACACAGATGATTTGAAAACCGGCAGCGCGTGCCGCTTGCACATCATTAATGGAATCGCCCAACATTAATGCATTGCGCGCTTTAACTTTAAAATGTTCAGCAACATGTAATAAGGGTAAGGGATCAGGTTTTTTTTTTGGTAAGGTATCTCCGCTTATGACGATTTGAAAATATTGGTTTATATTTAACGCTGAAAGCAAAGGCGTGGTAAATTGTTCTGCTTTATTGGTAATACAGGTTAATGTGTAACCTTGCGATTTTAACCAATCTAACCCTTTTTGTACACCTGGATAAAGCACACTATGATGACCATTAACAGAGGCATATAATGCATTAAACAAGGGCAACGCTGATTGAAATAATTTTTTATCAGGTTCACCGTGATCACTATCAAGCAGTGCTCGTTTGACAAGGCGATCTACCCCATTTCCGATCCAACGCCGAACTTTTTCCTCACCCCGTTGCGGCAAATTTAGTTGCGACATCATACCATCAATCGCATGTGTTAAATCTGGTACAGTGTCTATCAATGTGCCATCCAAATCAATTAAAACGAGTTCGAGGTTAGTCATTATTACACCTTTACTAATTCTGCCCGCATGGCAGCAATCGTGGTCTTATAATCAGGCGTGTTAAAAATGGCTGATCCTGCAACAAAAGTGTCAGCACCCGCTTGAGCGATTTCGCGAATGTTGTTGATTTTGACCCCCCCATCAATTTCTAAGCGAATATCGCGCCCACTTTCTGCAATGATTTTGCGTGCTTCGCGTAATTTATTCAAAGTCGAAGGGATGAAAGATTGTCCACCAAAACCAGGATTAACTGACATCAACAGTACCATATCTACCTTATCCATGACATATTTTAGATAAGAAAGCGGTGTTGCAGGATTGAAAACAAGGCCTGATTTACAGCCACAATCGTGTATTAATTGTAAAGAACGGTCAATATGTTCGCTGGCTTCGGGGTGAAAAGTAATATAGGTAGCGCCTGCTTTAGCAAAATCAGGGATGATGCGATCCACCGGTTTGACCATCAAATGTACATCAATTGGTGCTGTTACGCCATGTTTACGTAATGCCTCACAGACTAAGGGGCCTATGGTTAGGTTAGGTACGTAGTGGTTATCCATCACATCGAAATGAACTATATCCGCCCCTGCCGTTAGAACTTCAGTGACTTCTTCTCCCAAACGGGCAAAATCTGCGGATAAAATGGATGGGGCTATGAGGTAATCAGGCATAAATTATTTTAGTTTCACAATTGGGGCAGACACGTAAGTTTGCCCCTACATGATTTAACGTAGGGGCATACCTACGGGTCTGCATGAACGTTTATATAGTGTTTTTAAATCACCAGAAAATGTTTTGGACTCAGTTGTAAACGTACGTAATCTGAGAAAAAATTCATTTTGCCTTAAAATTCGCCGTGTGAAGCACCTTCCATGATAGCGAGAATGGTGTCTCTTACTTTAATTGCCCCCTCTTTTAGTTCAGGAGGCAATTCTTTTCCGCCATGAATCATTAAATCAAGGTTCATGGAATACAACCACAGCGATACGACAGGGCATGAAAGCAGTGTAAGCATTATTGTAATCAGCCATTTGCACACCGACGCGCACGTCGCAAAAGGATAAAAAACTAATGTGACGATAGGGAGTCCCCGTAACGGCTTCCACTTGCTTGTAAAAAGGTGATTCTCCAACAAACAGAAAATCACGATCTGTCGCTAAGCTTTTTAACGAGTCTATAACTTCTTCAGGGGTCAAATCTTCGTCAACGGGAAAAACCCAAACCATCGCATCACCAGGATCTTTATTCACCATAAACTTTTCGGCAAAGGCCATGTAAGTTTTTGTTGCCTCGGGATCAAGTTCTGACAATATTCCATTGAATTTGGCATAGCCAACCCCCCCAGCAATAATGGCAATCAAGCCAATGATGGCGAAAATATTTACAACAATTCTCATTAACCATTCTCCATTTAAATTAATGTAGGTAGTTCAAAAAAAACTGTAACATTTTTTTTGTTGTATTTCAACAAATTTATAAATTTGTTCTTGAGGTTTTATTCGCATCGATAGAAGGTCTTTGATAAAGAGATTAATTTTTATTATTGATATATTTTATCATAAAATGAATGTGATAAAAACAATTGTGATAAGCGCTACTGCCGCGCTTTTTGTGATTGGGGCGTGGTGATGTTTTTTTTTAAAACGTTTCTAAAGCATCAAGAATTAACCCATAAAAACTATCATTTTCTGATTGATAAAACCACCCTAAATGGCTATAACAGTTTGAACAGAGGACAAAACGCCAAGCAAATCCTTTAAACCAACTATGTTCTAAGGTGGGTACACCTTTATTAACACATCCATTCGTTGACGAAAAACACCCAATTTCATAGACAACCCCAATGGGATTACTGAAAACATGTTGGTGTTGTCCATTTACTTCAATCCTATTTTCATGAGAAGTGATGGGGTGCTGACATGCTTTACAAATAATTTTTTCATCATTTTGGCTTTCCTCTGACTGTATTATTTCTAGTTGCTCATCAGTGATTTTTTGGAAAAAACAGTGAGTAATAGGCAAGTAACCGTTTTTGGCGTAGTTTATCGCAGCCCTAAACAAGTTGAAATTTAATGACTTCATAAATCCCCCGTTTTTCTTCCTTCAGGAAACTTATAGGTATGCCCCTACAGCATGTGACATATGTTTAAAGTATAACACATTAAAGATTTTTAGTCGGTTTTAGAAAGCAGATAGCTTTGGGATTTTGGAAATTTCCGCACTTTTGCGCTAGAGTCCCCCTTTAATCTGCCCCATTTCATACCTATTTTGTATGTTTGCATCACTTTTCAACTCTCAAAGGAAATTAAATGTCTTTTACTCTTGTCCGACAAGCACGGATTCCTAGCTTAAATATTGCGCTTGAGGAATATCGTCATGTTGCCACTGGCGCACGTCATTTGCATTTGTCTGCTGATGATAATAACAATGCGTTTTTAGTGGCTTTTTTGACGGTGCCCCAAGATTCAACTGGAGTGGCGCATATTCTTGAGCATACCTCCTTGTGTGGCAGTAAGCGTTATCCTGTGCGTGATCCCTTTTTTATGATGGCGCGTCGTTCTTTGAATACATTTATGAATGCCTTTACAAGTAGCGATTGGACAGCTTATCCCTTTGCGAGTCAAAATGTTAAGGATTTTAATAATTTATTGCAGGTGTATTTGGATGCAACATTTTTTCCTAATTTGGATGCGCTTGATTTTGCGCAAGAGGGGCATCGCGTCGAATTTCAAACACCTGATGATCCTAATTCGCCCTTGGTTTATAAAGGTGTGGTGTTTAATGAAATGAAAGGGGCTTTGAGTTCGCCGGTGCAACGTTTGTGGCAAACGGTGCATCAGCACTTATTTCCTACTATTACTTATCACTACAACAGTGGGGGTGATCCCAAGGAGATTCCTAAGCTGACGCATGCGCAATTGAAAACCTTTCATGCCAGTCATTATCATCCGTCGAACGCCATTTTTATGACTTATGGGGATCGCCCGGCGGCAGGGCATCAAGTGTTGTTTGAAGAGCGGGCTTTGCAGCATTTTCAAAAAAGAGAGTGTTTGCCGATTCCTGATGAGCAACGTTATGACACGCCAAAACAGGCGTTTAATTACTATCCCATTGATCAAAAAACACAAAGTCAAAATAAAACCCATATTGTTTTAGCCTGGTTGTTGGGCAAAAGCACCGATATTCGTGAGGTGATGAATGTGAGTTTATTGACAGGTGTTTTGCTAGATAATAGCGCCTCAGCCCTACGGCATGCTTTGGAGACGAGTAATTTAGGGACAGCCCCATCGCCTTTATGCGGTTTTGATGATAACAGTCGTGAAGGCAATTTTATGTGTGGCTTGGAAGGGTGCAATCCTGAACAGGCTGATGCTGTGGAAAGCTTGATTTTCCAGGTGCTCCATGAAGTAGCTGACAAAGGTGTGCCGTTAGCGCAAGTAGAGTCGGTGTTGCATCAAATCGAATTGAGTCAACGCGAAATTACAGGCGATGGTTTTCCTTATGGGTTGCGCTTGTTAGTCAACGCCTTGTCTCCGATGATACATGGCGGTGATCCAATGGCGTTTTTAGATATTGATCCTGTGTTGACCACTTTACGGGCGGATTGCCAAAATCCAGAATTTATACCCAACTTAGTGCGGCGCTTATTTTTGGAAAATCCCCACAGGGTGCGGGTTGTGATGGCACCCAACGCAAATTTAGCAGCACAGGAATTGCTTGAGGAACAGGCGCAATTAGAGGCATTAAAAGCGACAATGACTGAGGTAGAGAAAGCCAAAGTTGTTGAACAAGCTGCGGCTTTAGAAAAGCGTCAACGTCAACACGATGATCCAGAAATTTTGCCAAAAGTCGGTTTAGAGGATGTGGCAGATGAGTTGAAAATTCCTGAGGGCACAACACAATCTATCAATGCGCTGCCAACAACTTGGTTTGCTCGTGGCACAAATGGTATGGTGTATCAAACGATTGTTGCCGATTTGCCCGATTTAGACACAGATTTGTTAGATGTATTGCCCTTGTTTTGTGATTGCATGACTGAAGTGGGTTGTGGAGACAAAGATTATCGGGAAACCGCGGCACAGCAAGCCGCAGTTACTGGGGGTATTAATGCCAGAGTTTCGCTGCGTGGTAGCGTTTCTGATGTACAGACAGTGCGTGGTTTATTCAGTTTAGGGGGTAAAGCTTTAGAGCGTAATCAAGCCCCTTTAGCTGAATTATTACGAGATACATTGGAACAAACCCGTTTTGATGAGTTGCCACGTTTGCGCGAATTGATTGCCCAAATGCGGGCAGAAAGTGATAATAGTGTGACATCTCGGGGACATCAGTTAGTGATGAGTGCATGTAGCAGTGGTATGAATCCAGCTGGGGATTATTTTCATCGTTGGCATGGCTTAGCAGGGCTGAAAGCGTTGAAAGCATTGGATGAGAGTTTGGAAGATAGGGATAATTTGAAGGCATTTGCCAACAAGTTAGAGCGTATTCGTGATAAATTGCTTGAAGCGCCGCGCCAATTATTGGTAGTGAGTGAAGCAGAGCATCACAATGAAATTGCAAAAACTTTTGCAAAACTTCATTGGGGCTCTGCCCTATCTTCTGAGCAAGGAGGGTTTAAGCCATCAGCGGTGAATTATGTGGTTAAAAAGTCGTGGAGTACCAGTACACAAGTCAATTTTTGTGCTAAAGCTTATTCGACTGTACCCTCTGGGCATGCTGATGCGCCCGTTTTGACGGTATTGGGAAATTTTTTGCAAAATGGTTATTTGCATCGAGCCTTGCGTGAACAAGGGGGCGCCTACGGCGGTGGTGCTAATTACGATGGTAGTACAGGGGCATTTCGTTTTTACTCCTACCGTGATCCACGTTTAGTGGAAACTTTAACCGATTTTGACCAATCTTTGGCGTGGTTATACAATACGAAGCATGGTGCCCGCGCTTTGGAAGAGGCTATTTTAGGTGTAGTGGGTCGCATTGATCGCCCAGGATCACCGGCAGGAGAAGCGATGAGTAGTTTTTTCAATAGTTTACATGGTAGAACACCCGAACAACGGCGCGAATTTCGACATCGCGTGTTACAAGTGAAAATCGAAGATTTGCGACGAGTTGCTGTGGCTTATTTGCATCCTGAGAACGCCCATATTGCAGTGTTGAGTAATGCGAAGACTTTGGCAGGTTTGTCATCAGAGTGGGGATTAGAACAGCGGGTGTTGTAATTACCCAGCCACAAATTTTATGGTATGCACGGAGGAATAAATTTTTGGACTCCGTGCAAACCTGAAAACTTATGCCTATTTTTGCTTCAAAACGAGCAAAGTCATATCATCATGCAGTTTTTGGGCACCGATATATTGGTGCACATCACTAATAATAGCGTGTTGAACTTCTTTTGCACTTTGATCCCAATTATGACTGACTACATGACATAATTGTTCAATACCGTATTGATTACCAGCAAAATTTAGTGCTTCAGTAATACCAGTGTAGAGAACAATACCATCACCTGCTTGTAGTTTAATTTTTTGATGTTTCACAAAGTTGGCAATATCGGCTTTAAGTCCAACAGAAAGTCCTAAATCAATGGTATCAATTCTCTCAATATTGCCACCCTGACGAACAAGCAAAACTTCTTCATGTTGCCCAGTTAAATGCAAATGACCATTATGGTAATCTAATAATGAAAGTGTTAGATTTTTATCAGTATGAATGCGTTGTACATTATCGTAAATAGTGCGATTGAGCCTGTTTAAGAAAATTTCAGGATCACTAATCTCACTGATGAGTAAACTTCGTACTGCAGTTTGTACCATCAACATTAATACACCACTTTCCAAACCATGTCCCGTGACATCACCTATGCCAATTTTGAGGTGCCCGTTATGTTTAAGCACATCGTAGTAATCACCACCCACCTCTTCGGCGGATTCCATAAAACCTGCTATATCTAATTCATCAATTTGATTGAGTTCAGATTCATTAGGCAAAACCATCTGTTGTAGTTGGCGTGCTATATCCAATTCTGCGCCCAGACGCAAATTTTCAGATTTTAGACGCTCGTTGAGCATCATAATTTCTTTGTTTTGTTTTTGTAAGCGTAAATGGGTAATAACACGCGCTAAAACTTCTTCGTGTTGTATGGGTTTGGTGATGTAATCCACAGCGCCTACACTAAAGCCTTTGACTTTATCCTCGGTGTTCAACAAGGCTGTCATAAAAATCACCGGAATGTCTTTGGTGTTTTCCTTCGCTTTTAAGCGCCTACAGGTTTCAAAGCCATCTATTCCCGGTGGCATCATCACATCCAACAAAATCAGCGCGGGTTGGATACGCTCTGCCCGTTGCAATGCGAGTTCACCATCACTGGCGACTCTTGTTGTGAAGCCTTGATCCAGCAAATAATCAGACAGTACACCCAAATTGGTGGAATTGTCATCAACAATCAAAATGATGTCGTCCTCAAAATAAGATTGATTCATGTTTTTTGATGTGACGTTCATTGAGTTTTCTCCTGAAATTGTTCTCCTTGATGTTACGCATCTATTCAGAAGTTTCTGCTGGAAAATCAATTATAAATTGAGCACCGTTGCCAGGGGTACTCTCACAAGTGATGCTACCATTCAACTGAGCAGTGACAATGTTGTAACAAACATACAGTCCTAATCCACTGCCACCATGCCCACGGTAACCAGTAAAAAACGGTTCAAAAATTTTTTCCAAGTTCTCCGGTGCAATACCTTTGCCGGTGTCAGAATATTCAAAATGAAAATTTTTATCATTGAGTGCCACTGCAATATTAATTTTGCCAGCATTTTTGCCCTCTTCAAAGCCATGTACCCAGCTATTTATCATCAAATGAACAAGAATTTGTTCCAATCTCCCTGGCACACTTTCAATACTCAAATCCTCGGAACAATCTACTTGAATCTCAATAGCGGTTTCATTGAACTTGCTGTTTAGAGTGGTAATAATGCCTTCAATAAGTGCTTTGACTTCAAATTGCACGACATTTTCAGTCGTTTGGTCAATCGCGGCACGTTTAAAGCTGTGGACCAAATGGGCTGCCTTATTTAAATTGGATAGGCTGAGATTAGCCGCCTCACTCACTATTTCCAAAGCCCCAAACAGTTCATCTTCATCAACTTCATCTTGTTTTAATAATTCCTCAATGGCTTCAGTCTTTATTTTTTGGCTTGATATCGCGCCAACCGCAATGCCAATAGGCGTATTAATTTCATGGGCAAATCCAGCCACCAACCGTCCTAACGAAGCCATTTTTTCGCTTTGCACTAACCCATCGCGGGTGCGTATCAATTCTTCTATCTTAGCACTCAAGTTGAGCGTTAAATCTCGAATGCGTAAATGGGTAGTGACTCGCGCTAAAACTTCTTCATGTTGTATGGGTTTCGTAATGTAATCCACTCCACCGACACTAAAGCCTTTGACTTTATCCTTGGTACTCGACAAGGCTGTCATAAAAATCACCGGAATATCTTTGGTGCTTTCATTTGCTTTTAAGCGTCGGCAGGTTTCAAAGCCATCTATTCCAGGCGGCATCATCACGTCTAACAAAATCAGAGCGGGTTGGATACGCTTTGCCCGTTGTAATGCAAGCTCTCCACTACTCGCAACTCGCGTTGTGAACCCTTGATCCTCCAAATAATCAGACAATACGCCCAAATTGGTCGAATTGTCATCAACAACCAAAATAATGTAATCCTCAAAATGAGATTGAGTCATGTTTTCTGAAGTGACGTTCATTGAGTTTCCTCCTGAAATTGTTCAATTAACGCCAAAATTTGTTTTTCTTTATAGCCTTTGGCTAAATTTTGCAGTTTGCGGGCAAATGGGATAAATTTTGGTGCCATTTTTTCAATATGGGAAGCCCGTTTTTGAATACCACGCATATCCCCATCCATTGCCAAGTCAAACAAGATAGCGAGTTCTTCATATGACGGTGGCACCAATTGCCCTTTTACTTCAGCACTTTTGTCATCCTTTTCCTCATTGGTTTCCTCATAAACCCACTCTAATCCCAAGTGTTTTTCTATCAAGTTAAAAAGTTTATCAGGTTGCACCGGTTTGGGTAGAAAGGTGTTACATCCCACTATTCTGCTTTTTTCTCTATCCTTTTCAAAAACACTGGCTGATACGCCAATGATGACCACCTTTTGCAATTCGGGTATCTGTCGTATTTCTTGTACAGCTTCAAATCCCGTTTTCACAGGCATCACCAAATCCGTCAAAATCATATCTGGTTTAATTTCGCGTGCTTTTTCGATTTCTTCTTGACCATTTTGAGCTTCTATAATTTCAAACCCTAGGGGATCAAGTAAGCCGTGTAACAATGAACGGTTGAGTTGTTTATCATCCACCACTAACACTTTTTTCATAGAACCTTTGTAACCGATGATTTCTCCCGTTCTGGTTGATTTTAATTCAGCTTCTGCTGCAACCACAGGCAAGACTAAATCAAAGAAAAAAGTACTGCCTTTTCCATATTCACTTTTAACTTGCAGTTCACTACCCATCAACTCGACTAATTGCCGACTGATGGCTAAGCCTAAACCGGTGCCAGCCGCGCGACGATTGGTATCTCCAACTTGTTCAAAAGGCAAAAAGATCTTTTTTAACTGCTCAGGTGTCATCCCCACGCCTGTATCTATGACTTCAAAACGGATTTGCTTGGGGGTAGGTTGTGTATCATCCAATATACTGACTCGAAGCGTCACTTGCCCTTGATCAGTAAATTTAACTGCATTACCTAACAAGTTGATTAAAATTTGTCGCAACCGCTTTTCGTCAGCTTCGACCCCAGACGGTAAGGGATTTGGATACTCAGAAACAAAAAGCACGTCTTTTTCTTGTGCCCGCATACTGATGATGGCAGAAACACTCTCCAAAAAGTTAGGCAAATGGAACGCGCTGGCATAGAGTTCCATTTTACGGGCTTCTATTTTGGAAAGGTCCAAAATATCGTTTATGAGGGTCAATAAGTGTTCGCCACTCTGTTGGATAATATTCAAACCATCCATTTGTTGGCTAGTTAATTCTTTGTTCCGCTTGAGAATATGGGTATACCCCAAGATACCATTGAGTGGTGTTCGCAGCTCATGACTCATACTGGACAGAAAATCACTTTTCGCTTGGTTAGCAATGTCAGCGATTTCTTTGGCTTTATGTAATTCCGCATTGGCTTCTGCAAGTTCAGAGGTGCGTTTTTGTACACGGTGTTCAAGAGAAGCATTAATTTGTTCAAGTTCTTTTTGCTGTTTTTGTAACTTTTCTGTTTGAGCATCTAATGTATAAGTCATTTCAGCCAGCGCCATTCCCAATTGATCTTGATCAGAAAGTAATTTAACGGCTCTTGTGTAATCGCCAGCCGCAATCGTATTGGCTTGCGCTATTGTACTTTTAACACTGCTTTGTAGTTGACGAAATGAGCTAATAATTTCAACAATTTCATCGTTGCCTTGGTAGTTAATATCGTCTTCAACCAGCTTACCTTGAGCCAGATATTTTAAATGTTCATTGACTTGTAACAAGGGGGTGAGTAAGGAACGGGTGAAGCGCAGAATTAATATTATTGCACTGAAGCCAACCAAGAGCCCCACTATGCCTAATAACCATTCCAATACTCTAATGGCTGCAAAAGCTTCATATTCGCTAATTTCAGCAATTAATGCCCAAGTCGTGTGACCCACCGTTAAAGGGGTATAAGCAGAAAGGACGGTTTGTCCCAGATAATTCTTGATGGTTTTTTCACCCGTTTCACCGGCTAAGGCGGCTTGACTACTTTCTGTTTTGACCGCCCCTTGATTTGGATTAGCAAAGGAAGCTTTTATGGAATGATTATCAAAATCAAGAAAAGAATTTGATCGCATCAGTCCATCGCTACCCACTAAATACGTTTCGCCACTTTTACCCATGCCTGCCCGTTCTAACATCACTTCGTCCAAAATTTCATCAGATAATTGCAAAGCAACCACGACTTCAATTTCGCCGTTTTTGTCGAGTACAGGTTGGGCAACAAACAGATGAGGATCATTGAAACTCGGTGCATAGGGGGCGTAATCACTAATGGCAAATGTTTTGGTTTCTAAAACTTTTTGAACTAAATGCCCAAGCGTTGAGTCTGCATACTTACCATTCAGAATATTGGTCGCATAGTCTGCTTCATGTTTAACAGTATAAAAAATTTTTCCGTCTGGATGAATGAGATAGAGATCATAATATCCATATTGATGGATATATCTGGTGAAAAAATCCTCCTGCTCTCCATGCAGTTTTGGTGTAATCGCTTTTTCTAAACTGATTGTAGTGATAATGCACCAGTTAAGTCCCTGAATTTGCAAAGGCGCATAACGACTGATTTTCAAATGGCCAACAGAGTCCATTTTAACCAAAGTGCCTGATTGTCCATGCAATGCCTGATTGATGTCTTCACCACTGATTTCATCATCAAAGGCATTTTTATTTGTGTCACTACGAAAACGGGGTTGTCCTTTTGAAGCACCGATTAGATAGGTTTCCATATTCTCACGTTTTTGAAGAATGGCATTAATCGGCTCAGGTGACATCAGCAACATCAAAACCCCAATGAGTTTTTCAGCCTCAAACACAGGTGCGCTAATAAAGGCAATATGAGTGTCTGCATAAGGCTCAAAATCTTGAATGTTTATTTCTTGAAGCCCTTTTTTAAAGCTCTTAACCAAAGTCGGTCTTTTTAAGTCCTCCAGATTTTTTCCTAACTCAATTCCTTTATTCGCAGTATAAACAATATCAGCTGTTGGTGTTATTAGGAATAAATCGTTATACTTGTATGCTTTTTGAAACCTTTTTAATTCTTGGTCAAATTTAATGGATTGTTGATTTGCGTTTTGACGAAAGTGGTTCATTGCTTGAACCAGTAATTGATTTTTCGACAAGACTTCAACATCAATTATCAAATGTTCTTTAAAATACCCTTCTAATTCTGCTTTTTGATTGGTTTGTACACTTTGTAGCTGTTGAGCCACGTTTTGCCGAAAGGTAGCCACCACATCTAAAAGTTGATGGAGATGATCTTGGCGTTCTGAAAAAAAATATTCAATTTGCGCCTTTTTGATTTCTCGTACACTTTCAAGATGGCTAAATGCCTGGTTTGAAAGCATGTGACGGCTTCCGAATAGGAAAAATAAGCCAACAACAATGAAAGCCATGTTTAAGCTTAGAAAAGCGATAAGTAGTTTTGTACCAATTTTCATATTTTGATGTTTTGTCTGTAAATAGAGTTAAGTTACTGATGTTACGCATTTTTGTTCCTTGTGAACGAAGGTGCGTAACATCAGTTAAGTTAAGTGCAATTAAGGCACTTTATAACCAAATTCTTCAATAATAGAGCGGGCTTCTGGACTTTTCGTAAATGCTATAAATGCTTGCGCTGCGGCATTATCTTGTCCATATTTGAGTAATATAGCTGCTTGTTCAAGAGGATCGTATAATTTATGTGGTACTATCCATTGTGATCCTGTTTGCCCAACAATTTG
This sequence comes from uncultured Thiomargarita sp., assembly GCA_964344525.1. Lineage (GTDB taxonomy): Bacteria > Pseudomonadota > Gammaproteobacteria > Beggiatoales > Beggiatoaceae > CAYFOB01. The sequence goes on along the minus strand of CAYFOB010000014.1, from coordinate 231 downwards.
TGATAAAGCGAGAAAACCTAATTCGACATGACCCTTATTAATCAGTTGGAAAAGATGGGTCAAGTTGGTACTTTGGACAACTTGTGGCCAAAGTTTTTCCCATAATCCCAAATTAATTAAAGTTTGCTTGGCAGCTTCACCATAAGGCGCTTTTTGGAGCGGTGCAATCGCAAAACGCTTAAGAGGCTGTTTTGGAAAAAATGAAAAGTCTTTTTCAGAAAACGAGAAAGA
>CAYFOB010000013.1:16611-21307 GCA_964344525.1 uncultured Thiomargarita sp. | reverse complement strand
CCCGATTATCGCCCTGGGTAATGGATTCGGGAACGTCAGGAAATGTGACAACAAAACCGCCATCTTCCTCACTGAGCTGTACTGGAAAATTCCACATAATTTACTCTATTATCCACCCTACCACAGCAAATATAATCCGATAGAACGTTGTTGGGGGCGCTTTATAAAATTTTTGGAATGGTGCTTTTTTTTACAGCAACCGCATAACATCAGTAATTAATTTCTCCATATCTGCTTTGATTGTGTGGATCACTCATAACGTTGTCTCAGAAATTGAAAAAATAGTGTAGAATGGCGTGACTAATCATAACGTCTCATCAACATTATACGAGGAGAAAATCTAATGGGGATGGATGATCGCGACGGTGTCATCTGGTTTGATGGTGAAATGGTGCCTTGGCGCGACGCAAAAGTGCATGTTTTGACACATACCTTGCATTATGGCATGGGTGTTTTTGAAGGTATTCGTGCCTATAAAGCTGAGCAAGGAACCGCGATTTTTCGTTTACAAGACCATACTCGCCGTTTATTTGATTCGGCACAGATTTTGGGCATGCCCATGCCACACGATAAGCAAACAATTAACGAGGCTTGCCGTGCCACTGTACGCGAAAATGGGTTGGATAGCGCCTATATTCGTCCTATGTGCTTTTATGGCTCAGAGGGTATGGGATTACGCGCTGATGATTTACGTGTACATACCATTGTTGCCGCTTGGAATTGGGGGGCTTATCTGGGCGCTGAAGGGATAGAAAAAGGGATTCGCATACGCACCTCTTCCTATACCCGCCACCATGTAAACATTACCATGTGCAAAGCGAAGGCTAATGGTAACTACATGAATTCTATGTTGGCTTTACAAGAAGCATTATCTTGTGGCTACGATGAAGCCTTGTTATTGGATGCTGAGGGCTATGTTGCTGAGGGCAGCGGTGAAAACATTTTTATTGTACGTGATGGTATTATTTATACACCGGATTTGACTTCAGCGCTGGCGGGCATTACCCGCGCCACTATTTTTACGCTTGCTGAAGAAATTTTCGTTCCAATACGTGAAAAGCGCATCACCCGCGATGAAGTTTATATTGCTGATGAAGCTTTTTTTACAGGTACAGCGGCAGAGGTGACCCCTATTCGTGAACTAGATGGGCGCACGATCGGTGCAGGCACACGTGGACCTATTACGGAGCGCTTGCAAAAGTTATATTTTGATGCCGTGCATGCTCGTCATGTGGTGCATAAGGATTGGTTGACATTTATTTAATCATTTGAACTGTGATTTCAATCACAGTTCAAACAATTTAAGAGATCAACAATATGAGCAATACTGGTACAGCAACGCCAAACGACAAAAAACAGTATGAAGTCACTAAAAACGACTTACCACTCCACTGCCCAATGCCAAACATGAGCTTGTGGAATTCACATCCTCGTGTTTTTTTACCCATTGAGGATGCTGGCCAAATTAAGTGCCCCTATTGTGGTGCAAACTATATACTAAACCGAGCAACCTAATTCACCGTGTACCCAAAACCTGCTATTTTAGTAGTTGGCCCCTCATGGGTGGGAGACATGGTAATGGCACAAAGTTTGTTTAAAATACTCAAGCATGAGCAGCCCGGCGTGAATATTGATGTTTTGGCCTCTGCTTGGAGCAAAGGTTTACTCCAACGCATGCCAGAAGTGCGTCGCATGATTCCCCACTCCATTACTCACGGTCAACTGGCATGGAAAGAGCGCAAGCGCATTGGATATGCGCTGCGTTCTGAAGCGTATCAACAAGCGATTGTGTTGCCAAATTCTTGGAAATCAGCCCTAATTCCTTTTTGGGCTAACATTCCGCATCGCACCGGCTATAAAGGTGAAATGCGTTACGGCTTGCTTAATGACATTCGCAAGTGCAAGCTGCACAGAACAGTTGACCAATTTGTTGCGCTCGGCTTGCCCAAAAATGATCCTAGAATCAGCAAGCCAGGGACCAAACCTTCTTTATCGCCTGGTCCTGTTAAACGTGCTTTACAACATTTAAACCTAAAATATCCCCACTCACCTATTTTAGCCTTGTGTCCAGGCGCAGAATATGGTCCCGCCAAATCTTGGCCATTAGAATATTATGTCACTTGCGCCAAAAGCAAAATACGTGAAGGATGGCAAGTTTGGATATTTGGCTCTCACAAAGACGCAGCAATAGGCGCGGAAATTCAAAGTTTAGTGGGAGAAAATTCTATCAATTTATGTGGAAAAACATCTTTACCAGAAGCTGTTGACTTATTATCCCTAAGCTCTGCTGTCATAAGCAACGATTCAGGACTTATGCATGTTGCCGCAGCCTTAGATAAACCACTGATTGCCCTTTATGGCTCATCCAGCCCGGGCAAAACACCACCGCTAAGCCCTCATGCCCGCGTATTATCTTTAGGGATAGAATGTAGTCCCTGTTTTCAACGCACTTGTCCTAAAAAACACCTAAAATGTTTACGCGATATAAAACCAGAGTGGGTGCTTGAAGGGCTAAAATCATATGAGATAAACGGACAAGTTACCATGCAGGGGTGTTAAGTTCACCCTTTTTTTATGTTTTTTGACCACTGAGGGTACCTGCCATGCGTAGAAAGCTTTATTTTCTGTTGCCGGATGTGGACCATTGCAAACAATTGGTCACTGAACTGCGAAATGTGGGTATTGTTGAGCGTAATATTCATGTTATCGCGCGTGAAGGTATTCCACTAAAAGGCTTGCATAAGGCTTCGATATTACAAAAAACTGAGCTGGCTCACGGATTGGAATTAGGCGCTGGGCTGGGTGGTATTGCTGGCATACTGGGCGGCGTGTTGGCAGTCACATTTCCACCTGCAGGTGTCGTCCTAGGCGGTGGCGCAGCAATTATCGCCACAGGACTTGTGGGTGCCAGTTTCGGTGGCATTGTTTCAGCCCTCATTGCCCACGATATGCCTAATCAGCAATTGGAAGCTTTTCAAACAGGACTTGCAGAAGGACAAATTTTGTTGATATTAAATATACCAACACGACGGATTGATGAAATCACCCAATTAATTAAAGCCACTCATCCTGAAGCTAAAATTGGGATTGTAAAACCCCAAAAGCGACAAATATTTTAATAAGTGATGTTACGCCGTTTTCTTTCACCTGCAATAACTACAAGGATTATATTTAAGAAGGGATAAACCATAGCAATTTATCCTATCGATAATATAATCCTTGTAGTTATTGTTGAAATGAGGATGCGCAACATCAGTGCTTTAAGTTGTCACTCACAAAAAAAATCTTGCCAACCCTTTTAATATGATCAATCAAATCCTGATTATTGATCTGATGATATATAGAAAGATCAAATGTATAAGGCAACAAAAGATCATCAAGATTCAAGCTGATTTTGTTAATCAGTTTAAGGTTTATGTTTTTGCCTTTGAGTGTTAAATCAATATCGGAACCAGGTTTATAGTTACCTTTGGCACGAGAACCATACAAAATAACTTCTTCTACTTCTTCATATTCAGCAAATATACTGCTTATTTGTTTGACAATTTCTTCTTTTAAACCGTATGGCATTGTTATTCATTAACAATTGTTTGGTATAGACAATTTTTGGAGTGTTGTGCAAGTGAACCTTGCATTCCAAAAATTATTAAGGTTAAAAGCGAAAGCCAACTAAAAATGTGGAAATAAGTTTACTTTAGCCGACTTCAGCTTTTAGCAATCAAGGCTTGGCATCAGAACACAAACTGTCTAATTTGCTTTCCAACTGCTTAAAAAGCAAAAAATAGACATTGACTATCGTTTCGCTTATCTCTTCAGCCGTTTCCTCATTATAAGTATGTGAGGTTTTATTTCGGCTTTTAAGCATATCCATCCAATTTTCACCATCATCTATTAAATTCAGCTGAAAGGCTTTTCTAAAAGTATCTCTTGAGCCAAAAATATCAGTTTGTCCACGATACTCAAGAAAATCTTTTAAGCTATTCCAAGCCAGCTCGTATGTATATTCAAAAGCTTTAATCAATCCTTGCTTCTCAAGTTCTGATAATTCACCTTTATCAATAAATTTTTGTAACTGAGCCAGTGCTTTTTGATATTTGGAAAAGCGGTGCTCCCATCGTATATCTTGACTCATATTTCTGTGTGCTGTTTGTAAATTTTTAATTATACAACAAACTTGGTTAAAGCCACAGATAAATCCTTGTAGTTAAACCTTCGGCAAATTACCCAAAGCCGCTCGTAAAGCCTCTTCTGGATAATTCTGATCAGTGAGCTCACCACTTAAATATTTATCATATGATGCCATATCAAAATGTCCATGCCCAGATAAAGTGAATAAAATCGTTTTGGGTTCTCCACTTTCTTTGCAACGTAAAGCTTCTGCAATCGTTGCTTGTATCGCATGATTGGATTCTGGCGCGGGTACAATGCCTTCTGATTTAGAAAACATGATGCCAGCTTCAAAGGTTGCCAATTGTGACACAGCTACCGCTTCTAGTATTCCTTCACGGCACAGTTGTGAGACTAAAGCTGAATCGCCATGATAGCGTAAACCGCCAGCATGGATACTGGGTGGTACAAAGTCATGTCCTAAAGTGTACATTTGCATTAACGGAGTGAGTCCCACCGAATCGCCGTAGTCATAAGCATAATGTCCGCGTGTCAGCGTTGGGCAAGAGGTTGGTTCTACTGCCACTAA
>CAYFOB010000013.1:7964-16601 GCA_964344525.1 uncultured Thiomargarita sp. | reverse complement strand
AACGAATTTCCTTTCCTGCAGCCTTATCAGCCAAAAAGGGAAACATCATGCCACCCACATTGGAACCTCCACCACAAGGCGCAAAAATCACATCAGGGTAATCACCTACTTTTTCTAATTGTTTACGCGCTTCTAACCCAATCACAGTTTGGTGCAATAAAACATGATTGAGCACAGAACCTAACGTATAATTCGTATCTTTACGCGAAGCGGCCTCTTCGACTGCCTCAGAAATGGCGATGCCTAAAGAACCTGGACAATTTTTGTCATTGGCTAAGGCTTGTTGTCCAGCCTTAGTCAAGGTTGTCGGGCTGGGCAAAACTTCTGCGCCCCAGGTTTGCATCATTGAACGACGAAAAGGTTTTTGTTCATAGCTCACTTTAACCATGTAGACGCGCACTTCCAAGCCAAACATGCCACCGACTAAGGAAATCGCTGAACCCCATTGTCCTGCACCCGTTTCAGTGGTGAGGCGCTTAATGCCAGCGATTTTGTTGTAATAAGCTTGAGCGACTGCTGAATTGGGTTTGTGTGAACCAGCTGGGCTGACACCTTCATATTTGTAATAAATTTTGGCAGGCGTCCCCAACTTCGCCTCTAAACGATGTGCGCGATACAAAGGAGAGGGTCGCCACAAGCGTAAGATTTCACGTACTTCAGAGGGAATTTCAATCCAACGTTCGGTGGAAGTTTCTTGTTCTAACAAGGCAGGGGGAAAAATTGCCCCTATTGTTTCTGGGCTAATAGGTTGACCATCAGGACCCAAATATGGGGCCGGTGGATTAGGCATGTCAGCAATCACGTTATACCAATGAGTTGGTATTTCAGACTCATCTAGCAAAATTTTGCTGTTAGACATTATATGTGTTTCCTTTTATAGGGATATGATAATGAAAGATTTTGAACTATATTTGAGGAAAAAATCCGCATCCCCCTCATAATAATCAGATCAATCACATAAATCACAGTTCAAATTATTTAGGGACAAGTCTATTGTTATGTTTATCAAATCATGTATCATGTCAACATGCTTTCTTTTATACCATTTGAAAAAAATCATTGAAAAAATTTATATCTGTATTAATCGTTAATAAGTTTAATTTTCTGATTCAGTTTCTTTAATATAATCAAAAAGCTATCATGTAATTGATAGACATTCTCATTCTTAATGGCGACTAACGAGGTTATTTGATCAATTTTTCAAAGGAAATTTATGGAAAATTCGTGAAATCGGATGATCAAATTTGTATTGACATCAAAAAATTTTTAGACTAGACTGGCTCTCACTGCGATTATACAACATTTTATTGCAGTGCACAAAAAAAGCGTTTTTCGTTTTCATTAAAAAACCATTACGAAATATAAGTGTACTTTTAGTGTCCATATTTTGTATTTTTATCCGTTATGGTGATAAATCAATAAATTCAATTTATGTCTGTATTTTTTAGAAAAATTTTATATGGTTATAAAAAATTAAAATTAAGTATTTCAAGTATAACATAGAGGTCAGTCAAAATGCTGATTACTTTTGAAAACAACCAATCAGCACTCAGAGGATTGGAATTAGCCACTGGCGAAACAATTTCTGACTGCTACCAGTGCGGTAAATGTACTGCGGGTTGTCCTGCTTTCATGGACCCCTCGCCAAGTTTATTGGTTCACTTTTTGCAACTTGGATTATTTGAAAAAGCAGTCAATTCTGAATCCATTTGGGATTGTATGGGTTGCTTAACTTGTTCCGAACGTTGCCCAAAAAATGTGAGCCCGGCCGCTATTATCGATGGCCTTAAGCGTATTCATTTGAATAACTTGGATCCACGGGTCAACATTAATTCTCTTGGTCAGGAATTTCTGGCCCACTCAACTCAGCAGGCCGTTGTTAGCGGTTTTAGAAAGTTCGTTTAAGGAACTGATATGTCTGAAAATCTTGCTCATGTCCCTTATTACCCTGGTTGCACTTTAAAAACGAAATCCGTGGGTTATGAACGTTCGGCTATGGACTGTGCCCGGTCGATCGGTTTTGAAATGCATGAAATTGAGACTTGGAATTGTTGTGGTGCTTCTTATCCGCTTTCCAAGGAAAATTTAATGGGTTTGACTGCGCCCACCAATATTTTAGTGGAAGCGGAACAGCATTGCTGTGAACGAAAAATTGATGCCCAACTGATTACTTTGTGCTCTTTTTGTTATAACACGCTCAAGCGAACAGATTTTGCTTTTAAGGAAGATCCTAAAAAGTTAAAAACGTTGAACGAGTTTCTTGATCGCAAGTATGACGGTAGTGTGAATGTTATCCATTATTTGGAATATTTGCGTGATGTGATTGGTTTTGACAATTTAGCCAAAATGGTCAAAAAAGATTTGAGTCATATTCGGGTAGCACCTTATTATGGTTGCCTGTTACTCAAGCCCCAAAAAGAAATTGGCATGGATGATCCAGAAGAGCCAGTGATTCTTCATGATTTTCTGGAAGCTTTAGGTTGTCAAGTTGTTGATTTTCCTGGGCAAGTGGATTGTTGTGGCTCCTACCTGATTATGCGTAACCAGGAAAAGGTGCTGGAATTGTCACATAACATCCTTCAAGAAGCTTATGATTATGGCGCACAAACTTTGGTGACGGCTTGTCCACTTTGTCAATCTAATTTGGACCAAAGTGAAGGGCAAAAGCGCGATGCCGATAGGTTTGCTGATATGCCAATTCTTTATTTTACGCAATTATTGGGCGTCGCTCTTGGGTTGGATACTGAGCAATACGGTTTTGAAAAGCATTGTATTGATCCAACGCCAGTTTTGTCAGATTGCAAAGAGATTTGAGGAGTTTATCCCATGCAGAATGAAAGCATAGCGATGGTTGGAGATCGAACCATTCCGCCTAAAAATGCCAGATTTATTCCAATTTATATCATGGGACAAGAGTACAAAGTGCCTGAAACCTTGACCATTATCAAGGCAATGGAATACGCTGGCTATCAATTTAAACGAGGCTGTGGTTGTCGTGGTGGAATTTGTGGCGCCTGTGGTACTTTTTACCGTATTCAAGGTGATCATAATTTATATACTGGTTTAGCCTGTCAGACTGTTGTGCAACCTGGTATGATTTTGGCACAAATTCCCTTTTTTCCAGCGAATCGCGCTGATCATATCGACATTCACGAACATAAAATGCCACCGGATGAACGGATTGCAACGCTTTATCCGGAAATTTTCCGCTGTGTGGCTTGTGGTACCTGTACGCGGACTTGTCCAATGGGCATTGATGTGATGGATTATATTGCCTTGTTCAAGCGAGGTGATGTTTTAGCGGGTGCCAAAGAATCATTCGATTGTATTATGTGTGGACTTTGTGTGGTCCGCTGTCCCGCGAATATTTCTCAAATGAAAGTTGCGATGGCAGCGCGTCGGATTGCAGCGACTCAATTAGTTCCCCGCTCTGAAGTCACCAAAAAACGGGCAGAAGATGTGCGTTCTGGCAAATATGAAGCGATGTTGACTGAATTAACTCAAATGGGTACCGAAAACCTTAAGAATATCTATGTCTCCCGTGAGCGGGAACCCGATTTATCTGAGCCGGGTGAATGGATGCCAAAGGATCAATCTCACTTGTAAGGGTAGAATATCATGTCGAACGGTTACACTCCAGAAATGCTGGAGCTTATTAAGCTGGTGGAAGCAACTCGTCCTCAACGCCTTGCTGAAAAACGCGCAGGTAATGATTTTCCCGCGATGTCTCTTGATCAACGCAAAGAAGTGTTAGATCAATTCCATCCTGATTATACGAGTGAAGGGCGGCGTGCGCTTGGGATTGGTGCTAACCAAAATGAGGTTTTTCCTGAAGAATTGGTTGATTTGTTAGAATCACGGAGCCTGATTGAATCTGTCAAGCCTGATCTGTCTAAACCGGATATGGAAACCGATGTTTTGGTGATTGGTGCAGGAGGTGCAGGCACAGCGGCAGCCCTGACTGCCGCAAAAGAAGGTTGCAAAGTGATCATGGCGACAAAATTGCGCCACGGTGATTCCAATACGGTGATGGCAGAAGGGGGGATTCAAGGTGCTGATCAAGAACCAGATTCTCCGTATTACCATTATCTTGATGTGATTGGGGGCGGACATTTTACCAATACCCCAGAATTAGTCGCCGCATTGGCTAATGACGCGCCCATGATCATTGAATGGTTAGAATATTTAGGCGTCATGTTTGACAAGCATCCTGATGGACGTATGAAAGTACGTCACGGGGGAGGCACCTGCCGTAAACGGATGCATTCTGCAGGCGATATGACAGGTGCAGAAATCATGCGTGTTTTACGGGATGAAGCACGAAATCATGATGACCAAATTAAAGTCTTGTCATTTTCACCGGCGATAGAGTTGCTGTTAGATGATGAGGGAAAATGCGCTGGTGCTATTGTTAACCATATGGAAACCCGCACTTATGAAGTGATTAAAGCAAAAGCAACCATCATTGCAACGGGTGGTACAGGACGACTGCATTACCGTGGTTTTGCTTGTACCAACCATTACGGTGCGACGGGTGATGGCATTGTGATGGCTTACCGGGCAGGTGCCAAGCTCTGTTTTATGGATTCCGTTCAATATCACCCAACCGGTGCCGCTTTTCCTGAACAAAATGTAGGACTTTTGGTAACCGAAAAAGTACGTGGATTGGGTGCTCAATTAGTGAATAAAGAAGGCGAACAATTTGTTTTTCCCCTGGAACCACGTGATGTAGAATCTGCTGCGATTATTCGGGAATGTTTGAATCGTTATAAAGGCGTAACAACCCCAACGGGACGCCAAGGTGTTTGGCTTGATTCTCCAATGATTGATCTTTTACATGGTGAAGGCACAGTTCAACGCGAACTACCTGCCAAATATATCCAATTTAAACGTTTTGGCATTGATATTGCGAAAGTACCCATGTTGATTTATCCCACTTTGCATTATCAAAATGGGGGGATTTGGATTGATGAACACTCTCAAACAACGATTCCTAATCTCTATGCGGCTGGTGAAACAACCGGTGGCGTGCATGGGCGTAATCGTTTGATGGGAAATTCTTTATTAGATATTTTAGTCTTTGGACGACGTGCGGCATTAGCGGCAGTTAAGGCCATTTCTGATGGCGTTAAAGTGGGGAATTTGTCTTTAAACCATGTTGCTCAATATGGACAAACGCTTACGACTTTAGGCTTAGATAGGGGCGTTAAGAGTCCAATGGTTCTACCTAATTATGCGATTGATGAGGTTAAGAATCGGCGGTGGAATGTGACTTCGCCAGTTATTTAGAGTGATCAGTATTTGAACTGTGATTGGCTATTTTTTCATATCAATCACAGTTCAAGTTTCCAAAAAAAAAAGGAATGAAAGATGACTGTTACAGAAACCTTAATTCGTAAAGTATTTGATCTTTCTGAATCACAACAAAAAAAAGTACTGGTATTCATTGAAAAATTAGATGACTACCCAGCAAATGATCCTTATGGAATATGTGTTGATATTCGCACAGATTTAAGTTTTGATGATTTTAAAAGGAATCGACAAATGATTTGGGGAAAATCAACTGATGAGGAAATATAACGACACTACTGCTCTTGTAGCCGACACACATGCTGTCATTTGGTACCTTGAAGCATCAAAACCGCTTTATCAAGCATGCGCTCTGCTATCCAAACAGGTGAACCAATATATGTTTCATCAGTGTCGATGGTAGAAATTGCTTACTTGACTGAGAAAAAACGTTTGCCAAAAGAGAATATATTTTATAGCGAACAAGATGAAGGTTATATTGCCGATTTACCAGATTTAAAGTTATTTCTAAAGCTAATGCGCTTTCTGATGTTTGGGAGATACCGCAATAAATGAAAAATGAGCATCCAGCTCCTTTTCCTGTCGCCTTAATAGATCGTATCATTTCATCAACTGATGCCCAAATTGTTTTATACCCATTCATGGGTTCTGGTACAACGGCTATTTCTGCTATAAACTTTAAACGAGATTATATCAGTATTGATATTTCGCCAGAATACTGTAAAAAAGCTGAAGAAAGAATCAAGCAACATCAACTTAGATTATTTTAATTTTACCAATATGCCAAAACCAGTTATCTATACCAAACAGGATTTAATCAAAAAACTTAAAAAAATTGCTCAAAAATTTTTATGTTCAAGCAGAAGTAAAACGTGAAAAAAAGATAGAGTTTTATCACTACAAAAAAGTAACAATGCTCCAAAAGTTTACTTTTAAAGGGTTCTTTCTTAAAAGCTTTGGAGACTGGAAAGAATATAGTCAACAAAGTTTATTGAAAACTAACGAAGAAAAATAATGAGTAAAAAAATATTTCGAGAAGGAAAAAAATACACCTTTAGTGATTACTTTAAAATGGAAAATCCTATTAATGAAATAGTCACTGAACTTGGCTATTCATTTTCAACAGAAAATATTGTACTTCCCAAAAGCACAGAAATAGATGAAGAATTGATTGAAAATTTACGTTCTTCATATTACGCCATTATTCCCAAAATTTCTGTCAACTCAGAAATCGCTAAAAGAGAATTAATGATTGCGCCAATATTACATGGGGTTATAAGAACGATTGATGCCAGGTTAAATATAGAATATTGTATTGAGGTAGATGAGAGATTAAGTGGTTTTATTGATTATCTTTTTCGTTCTAAACAAGAACTTATTGTTATTGAAGCTAAAAAAGGCGATTTAGAAAAAGGTTTTAATCAATTAGCCGCAGAAATGATTGCAGTTGATAAATATGAAGAAGAGGATTTTCCAAATCCTCTCTATGGTGCGATCAGTATAGGAGAAGTTTGGCGATTTGCGATATTAGACAGAAAGATAAAAAAAATAGTGAAAGATATTCATACCTTTAGATTTCCAGAAGACTTGACAGAAATTTTTTCCATACTCAAAGGGATATTAAGTAGTTGATGTTACACGCTTTTGTTCTCACTCAGTGTGGTGCGTCAATGCACGTATTCCCGAGTGGGAGTTTGGGAACGAGAACAATAATTATTGTATAGCTTTTCAGCACTAAAATAACACTTTGAATCTGAGAAACGTCCTTTACCTATTCCTCAAGTTCGACCCATGCGAGAAGTTGTTTGAGCAGTCATGTACTAAAACCGAAGGAGAATTCACCCATGGCAAAAATAGGCGTTTTTGTATGCCAATGCGGCAACAACATTGCCCGCACAGTAGACACAGCTGATGTCGCAGAAGAAACCAGTAAACTCAGCGGAGTCGCACATGTGTCAGATTATAAATTCATGTGTTCCGCACCGGGACAAGAAATGTTCAAGAAGGCTATTGTAGACAATGAACTTGATGGATGCATTGTGTCTGCGTGTAGCCCGAAAATGCATGAAGCCACTTTTCGGAAAGCCGCAGAAGATGTTGGGTTAAATCCCTTCAAAGTAGAAATTGCCAATATTCGTGAACAATGCTCCTGGGTGCATGACGACAAAGAAATTGGGACCGCCAAATCCAAGGATCTCACCAAAATGATGGTGGAACGGATTAAATATGCGCGTCCTCTGGAACGTTACCAAATGCCCCTTACCAAGCGGGTTTTGATTCTTGGAGGCGGGATAGCAGGTATTCAGGCGGCTTTGGATCTTGCCAATGCCGAAATTCCTGTGTCTATTGTTGAACGTGAGCCCTCTTTGGGCGGTAATATGGCTCGCTTGTCGGAAACTTTTCCAACTTTGGATTGTTCGCAATGTATTTTGACGCCTAAAATGGTCAGCGTATCTAACCATCCACTGATTACTATCCACACTTATTCAGAATTGGAAAAATTAGATGGCTACATTGGTAACTTTCGGGCCACTATTCGTCAGAAAGCGAAAAGTGTTATCGAAAAAGAGTGTACTGGCTGCGGCGCTTGCTGGGAAAAATGTCCTTTCACAGCTGAAAGTGAATTTGAAATGGGTTTGCATAAACGCAGTGTGATTTACATGCCCTTTCCACAAGCTGTACCTGCTGTGCCTGTGATTGATCGGGAAAATTGCCCAAAATTTCTCAAGGACAAATGTGGTCTGTGTGCCAAAGTCTGTGGTCCAGATTGTATTGATTTTACGCAACAAGATCAGGTTATCGAAGAGGAAATTGGTGCTGTTATTGTCGCCACCGGCTTCAAACTCATGCCCAACGTCTATCGGGAATACGGTGGGTTTCGCCCACCGCACATGACCCCGAAAAAATTGACTGCCAAAGTACGCAAAACTTTGCCCCGTTCCACAGCCGGGCGATTGGTTGATGTCATTAATGGTTTAGAGTTTGAACGCCTGGCTTCCGCATCGGGACCCACTGGCGGCGAAATTCGTCGCCCATCGGATGGCAAAAAACCTGAAACGGTTGTCTTTATTGCTTGCGTTGGCTCACGAGACTGCAACAAAGGTGTTGAATATTGCTCAAAAATTTGCTGCATGTACACAGCCAAACATACCATGCTCTATCAACACAGTGTCCCTAATGGCAAATCTTATGTCTTTTACATGGACATTCGTGCGGGTGGCAAAGGCTATGAAGAATTTATCAACCGTGCCCAACATGAAGGCGCCAATTATGTGCGTGGACGGGTTTCTAAATTGTCCAAAAAAGGCGACAAAATTTTAGTTAAAG
>CAYFOB010000013.1:2893-7954 GCA_964344525.1 uncultured Thiomargarita sp. | reverse complement strand
TGCCATGGAAGTCGAAGCTGACATGGTTGTTCTAGCCACCGCCATGGTTCCTCAAGAAAATGCCACAGATGTTGCAAAAACATTAGGCATTGGTTACGACAAACATGGATTCTTTTCAGAGCAACACCCCAAATTAATGCCAGTTGACTCCTCCACCGGTGGCATCTTTTTAGCGGGCGCTTGCCAAGGTGTCAAAGATATTCCAGAAACCGTAGCACAAGCCTCCGCTGCGGCCTCCAAAGTCATGCAACTGTTTGCTCACGACGAATTGTGGCGCGAACCAGAAGTGGCAATAGTTGATCAAGCAAATTGCATGAATTGTTGGGACTGCCTCACTGTTTGCCCTTATAAAGCGATAGAACGCGAAGAGAAAAAGGATCGCCGTGGCAACTTTTTGAAATGGGCAGCAAAAGTGAATCCTGGACTATGCCAAGGATGTGGACTTTGCAACACTGTTTGTCGCTCAAAAAGTATTGAACTTCAGGGATATACTGATCGACAGGTTTACGCGCAGATTACGGCTTTTGAAGGCGCGTTTGTTTAAAAGTAATGACTGATGCAGGACGTGGTTGAAAACCCCGTCCTGTTGGAAGGGGATAAAATATGCACAATGAAAATGTAAGGATAATTTAAGTGCGGCGATTTCCTTGACAGACGGGAGGATTTTATGCGTGGCGTTCCTAGTGATGCTATCCGCGACATGGTGATCCTGCTTTACTCGTTGGACGAGAAAAAGAATTTAAAGATTTCAACAAATGGCTTGCTAATATTCCGAAACGATTATCAAAATCAAAAGTTATCATAGCGCGACGGAAAAGTGGCAAAACCTCATTTTTAGTGATTTTAGACGAATTTCAAAATATCAGCCAATATGTTTATCCTGATCAACAATATAAGACAGCACCCATTGATACTTTGCCTGGTAGTTATCACTCACTAAGTGAGTCAAAAATTGCACCTATGTTGGTGACAGGCTCTTATGCTGGCTGGTTGCTTAATCTCATTAAGCAATATTTAGAAGGTGGCAGATTAAAACAAATCCGGTTTTCGCCTTATTTAACGGAAGATGAAGGTTTGCAAGCGGTTTATCAATATGCGCAATTTTATGAGGAGCCAATTACCAATGAAACAGCTTTACAAATTAATGAATTGTGCATGGCTGATCCTTTTTTTATTTCTTGTGTGATTTTGAGTGACTATGAAGGTAAAGATTTAACCCATTCTGAAGGCGTTATCAACACAGTTGATTATGAAATTTCTTCCTATACTGCTGAAATGTTCTTAAATTGGGGAGAATACATTGAAGAAACTGTGGCAAAAATCAATAATCTCAATGCCAAAAAGATTTTGTTGTACTTGAGCAAATACAATGATCGTTACTTCACCCCCAAAAAATTTGAAAGATGAGTTAAATTTGGATTTAGAGACTTCTGAAATTCATCGACAATTACTCAAGTTATTTTATTAGTCAATTACTTTTCTTCATTCTCCAAAACCTGATTATCAACGATCTATTCTTAAGCAAATAGATTTTTCGCAAAAAATGATTGCTTTAATAGGTGCTAAAGGAGTTGGGAAAACAACCCTTTTGCACCATTATTTAATTGATGATACTTATCTATCTATTTGAAATAGGTGGTAAAAATAAAGATTTTTCTCAAACAAAAAATCTACCAAACAGTTATTTGGCTATAGATGATATTGAGCTGGGTAATGAGAAAAAAAATACCATTATGGTTGTTAGTTTTTTTGTATTAACAACCAAACATAATTTTTATTCATACCTGAGAGGAACAAATAATGCCCACGTCATACAAAGCAATTATTTTATTGTGCCTACTTTCGTCTGCTTGTTCTGAAAACTACCAGCCGTCCCCACCGCCGCCACTTCCGCCCCCACCTCCAGAGTGGACTATCAAAGAAGTCGTGCCCCTGGGAGATGTTGGCGCTGTGGGATGCAGTCGCCACATGAACACCCGCGAACAATTAAAAGAGGCAAGGAGCAATGCCCTTTCTGAGCTGGCTATGCAGCAAGGTATAAATGTTAAAAGCATCCTGAGGATGCAAGCAAACTCTAGTGGTCATACAGTTGCTGAAGTCCGCACAGTCCAAGGTACTCGTGTAACAATTAAAGCCAAAACTGACAATAGATGGAATGATCCTGCTGGAAATAAGACTTGTGTGTGGTTGAAGAAAGTTGAGTGATGCTACCCAAATACGTGCTTTGGAGTTAGAAGTATTTTTTTTCCAACGACAGGGATTATTGATTAGCAAGGATACCCCCTAAATAATCTCTGTAGTTGGCTTTTGATTTTATTTATTCAATGGAGCTTTCATTTGTATGAGCAAAAAAATTGTCCGCCATGAGTTTGAGCCCAAAATCATGGCTTTTGTTTGTAAATGGTGTACCTATTCAGGCGCCGACTTAGCTGGTACCAGTCGCATGGATTATTCACACAATGTCCGATTAGTGCGCCTACCCTGCTCTGGGCGGATTGATCCGCAATTTCTGATCAAAGCCTTTGAACAAGGAGCGGACGGAGTTCTCGTTTCAGGTTGTCATACTGGCGATTGTCATTATAATGAAGGCAACTACTATGCCAGACGACGTAATTTGGCTTTTAGACAATTAATGGATTTTCATGGAATAGACCTTGCGCGGCTCGAATTTTCTTGGATATCCGCCGCCGAAGCCATTAAATGGACTAAGGTTGTTGATGCCTTTACTGAGCAAGTGCGAGAATTAGGTCCACACCAGGAATATCATGAATTTATCGACCCTTATGCCCAATATTTGGTAAAGGAGGCGGCATGATTGAAGCAATCCGCACCCAAGCCCATAACCTATTAGAAAATAAAGAAGTGGATGTGGTGATTGGCTATGGCGAAGGTAGTGATCCAACTCGAACGACTCCCGTGTTTATTCGTAAACCGGAAGACGTTAAGCGCCTCATTTTTGATCCGCGCTGTATTAACTCGCTGCCGATGTACCTAAATAAACGTCATGAATATCCAAAAAAGGGCTGGAAACGGACAGCGATTATCGGCAAAGGCTGTGACATTCGCGCCATTACTCAGCTAATTGCGGAAAATCAATTAACTCGTGATGAAGTCTATATTTTTGGCGTACCCTGTGATGGCGTCATTTCCCACTTTAGCAAATGGGATGGCAGCTTGCATGAAGGGAACAAGGCGACCAAATGTTATGAATGTGATGTCCACACACCAACAGATTGCGACTTTTTTCCCGGTGAACGCCCTGAAGTTGACCGATCAAGCCCTTATAAAGTGTCAGCACCCCAAGTGCTCAATTTGATGGGCTTAAAAACGGATAAACGTTTTGACTTTTGGCGAAAAGAATTTGAGCGTTGCTTCAAATGTTACGCTTGTCGAGATATTTGTCCACATTGTTCGTGCAACATTTGCATCACAGACAGAACCCAGCCAAGTTGGATTGACCAAGCCGCTCACACCAAGGGCGTTTTTGGTTGGCACTTGACGCGGGCAATGCATCTCGTGGGACGTTGCACCGGATGTGGCGAATGTACCCGTGCTTGTCCGATGGATATACAGGTAGATCTCTTCAATCAACGCATGAAAGAGGTGGTCCAAGGAAATTTTGGATATAAATCCGGTTATTCAGAGACAGAAAAACCGCCGTTGATTACTTACAAAACAGACGATAACGAGGATTTTATCCGGTAGATGAAAACAGCAACTCTTCAAAAAAGCGATATTGGCAAATGCCTTGATCTACTGATTCAATCAAAACTCAGAGTAGTCGCACCCCAACTGCGACCCCGATTGGAAAGTCCCGATGCCATTGACGTCCTGATGCTGACAGAAATGGAATCTGGTGACAATCATCAAGTCGGCGAAGGCATATTACCCCTTAATGGAGTCAAAGAATTTCTATTTGTCAAAAATGAGCCCCTGTTTGCGTTTGAAAACAAGGGCAAAAAAGTAAAAATCACAGAAGTGCATCACTACTACCCAGAAACGGTTATTTTTGGTGTTCGCCCCTGTGATGCGGCCTCAATAGGTTCACTCAATGCCGTTTTTTCCTCAAATAATGTTGGCATTGAGGACCCATTTTATACGCGAAGATTAGAAAATACCACGATTGTCACCTATTCTTGTACTGACGCAGATGCCAGTTGTTTTTGTACCTCAGTAGGCGTCGCGCCAGACAGTGATCGAGGTTCGGATTTACATCTGACAGAAATCCCCGGTGACAAAATACATGTAGAAGTCAAAACCCCAGCCGGCGAAGAAGTGGCCAAAATCCTAGAACCGCTTTTTCAGGGGACTGGCGACCAAGCTGCGCGTGAAGCCGCCGGAAAAGAAGCCCATAAAAAGCTCACCCGCATTCGCAACAGCCACCTGATAAAAGGCTGGTTAGACGAGCTGACCAATTTTGACGACGAAATGTGGGAAAGATTGGGCGAAAAATGTATTGGCTGCGGGGCATGTACCTTTATGTGTCCCACCTGCCATTGTTTCGACATTGTGGACGAAAATCGCGGTGGTAAAGGCTACCGAGTCAAATTCTGGGATGCCTGTCAATTTGACCACTTTACGCTGCATGCCTCAGGGCATAATCCGCGTGACAAACAATACAAACGTTATCGCAACCGCTTTACTTGTAAATTCAAAATTTACCAGGACAAATTTAATGCTCAAGGTTGTGTCGGCTGTGGACGTTGTGTTCGAGATTGCCCAGTCAACTTGGACATTACTGAATATATGCAAGAAGTGGACTTAAAAGCATCTGTACCAAACGCGTTGCAACAAGACCCTGATTTTGAATAAAGCAAAGCGCCGCTTCGCTATGCTTTGCACTCCCGCTCAATTTTTTTTTTGGAGTGCAAAGCAGCGCTTTGCAACGCACCTCAAAACGGAAAAAATGAATATCTATCAACCCCATTTAATGACGATCAACAAAATCATCCAAGAGACGCCAGATATCAAGACATTTCACTTGGTATTTCAGGATGAAGCGATGCGAAAAAAATTCACCTTCCAAGCTGGACAATTTGCCGAGTATTCCGCGTTTGGCTC
>CAYFOB010000013.1:0-2865 GCA_964344525.1 uncultured Thiomargarita sp. | reverse complement strand
AAAGTACATTTTGCATTGCCGCCCCGCCAACCCGCATGGATCACATTGAATGCTGTTTCAGAGCGGTGGGAAAAAACACCTCCGGCTTATTTTCTCTCACCGAAGGTGACACCATGGGATTTAGAGGTCCTTATGGCAACGTCTTTCCCCTAGACAAGTTTAAGGGAAAAGACTTAATCTTCATCGGTGGCGGCATTGCTTTACCCCCTCTACGCTCAGTGATTTGGAACGTTTTAGACCAACGCGACCAATTTGGTCATGTTTCCATCGTCTATGGCGCACGCTCGGTAGAAGATTTGGTTTACAAACGGGAAATCAAAATGTGGGAAGACATGTCAGATGTCACCATGGTCAAAACGGTGGATCCAGGAGGCGAAACCCCAGATTGGGACGGACATGTAGGCTTTGTTCCCCACGTCTTAGAAAACACCTTTGCCCCAAAGCCAAACAATACGATAGCTATCGTGTGTGGTCCACCCATTATGATCAAATTTACCTTTGAAGCCTTGTATCGGTTAGGGTTTAAGAAAGAACAATTGATTACAACCTTAGAAAATCGAATGAAATGTGGACTGGGTAAATGTGGACGATGCAACATAGGCTCAACTTATGTTTGCATTGATGGACCTGTTTTTTGGGCTTCTGAATTGGAGGCTTTGCCGCCAGAGTTTTAACGACAAGGATATAAGCAGGGATAAGTCAAAAAAATTGTTTGTTGATTTATTCCTGCATTAATTATCAATTATGGGAAAAATTGTTATCTGTCCATTCTATAATGGATAATTGTCCACTCCAATCTTCTACTAAAGCGGTGCAACTCTCCACCCAATCTCCATCATTACAATAAAGAATTTCTCCAATCTGGCGTATTTCGGCCTTGTGAATATGTCCACAAATCACGCCATCCATTCCACGTCTAACGGCTTCATCAGCTAATGTTTCTTCAAATAGTGAGATAAAGTTAACGGCATTTTTAACCTTATGTTTTAAATAAGCTGAAAGTGACCAATAGGGATAACCTAACTTTCGTCGAATCAGATTATAAAAGTGATTGATTGTTAAAGAAATTTCATATGTTTTATCACCTAATAAGGTTAACCACTTTGCATATTGCATCACACCATCAAATTTATCACCATGTAGCACAACAAATTTTTGCCCTTTTGCTGTCACATGAATAATTTCATTCTCCACAGTAATACCACCAAATTGCATTTGGCTATAATCATGCAAGGCTTCATCATGATTGCCTGGGATATAAAATACTTTGGTGCCTTTTTTCGCTTTACGCAAAAGTTTTTGCACTATATCATTATGAGCTTGTGGCCAATACCAACACCTTTTAAGGCGCCACCCATCAACAATGTCTCCAACAAGGTAAAGGTATTCTGACTCGTGATTTTTGAGAAAATCAAGCAAAAACGGCGCTTTACAACCACGCGTCCCAAGGTGGATATCAGAAATCCAAATACTGCGATATTGTTTTATTCTCAGGCTCAAAATGGTCACCTTTGGTTATATACCTAAAACGTTCAAAATATCTTTCAAAGTTTCTATTCATTTGAAAAACAAATCAATCATATAAATATTTTCCTTTTTATTCAAGTATTTTTTATAAGAGAATAACTACAAGGATTACTTTTAATAACTGATGTTACGCATCCTCGTTCACAAGGAGCAAAGCTATGCTTTGCACTCCAAAAAATTCAATCGTATTTTGGAGTGCAAAGCATAGCGAAGCGACTATGGTTTGTGAACAAGAGTGCGTAACATCAGTTAATAAAGGATAAAGCCACCGATGAGGTGGCGCAAGACTTATCCTTTTTTAAAAGTAATCGCTTTCCTCAATGAATGGTTTTTGCTTGCCTGATGGTGTATCTTGAAGACGGCTTGGGTATTTTTTGATTTTCCTAACTACAAGGATTATATTTAAAAAAGGATAAGTCTTGCGCCTAATAAGGATTGAGGTTTATCCCTTCTTAAATATAATCCTTGTAGTTATTGCCGGGGCCTTACTGCGTTTTGGCTTATAATGTGGTAGAAAAATTGCGTGCCAAGGGGCATCGCGCTAGGCGCTTTGAAGAGGGTTTTCCAGAATGGAAAGAAGCAGGGCTGCCGGTGGAGGGCATGTAGTAATGAATTATAATGTTAATGGAGGCATTATGTCATTGATCAAATCAGACAAGTCCATTTGGATACTGACAATTATTGCTGTTTTATTTGGGTTACTGACCATCAAATCTGGAGGACAGGTTTTGTTTGGAGACAGTTCAGCAGCTGGTCATTATGTTCTATTCGTGGTTTGGTTTAACTTTATAGCAGGATTTGTTTATTTGGTTGCAGGCGTTGGTATTTGGTTGCACCAACGCTGGGCGGTTTGGTTATCCCTTTTAATTGCTATAGCAACCCTCATCACTTTTGTATTTTTTGGATTACACATATTTAAAGGCGGTGAATATGAAACTCGTACCATTGTGGCAATGAGTCTGCGATCTTTAGTGTGGATATCGATTTTTATATTTTCCTATAGAAAATTAATTCGTCAATATAGCGTTTCCTGATTGAATAAAGTACTTTCATTTAGTGAATTGTTTATTTTCCAAGCTTTCATAAACCACGAATAACGGAAAGCGATTATATTTAAGAAGGGATAAACCCCAGCCCTTATTAGGCGCAAGACTTATCCTTTTTTAAATGTAATCGTTTTCCGTTTTTGTAGATGGAAAACAAGTGCGTAACATAGATACAAAATGATTGAGCTTACAGTTTATCCAGAAACTTTTTTGAGCAATTCCAAAATATAGCTTTCATCATCCTCACGATTAGGATCATTAACGATGCCACTTCTCTTGTCAATTTTAACAC
>CAYFOB010000012.1:19721-22342 GCA_964344525.1 uncultured Thiomargarita sp. | reverse complement strand
ATCTCTCTAAAATGATAGATAATCAAACCTTTCATAGTGTTGATTTGAGACGATTTATGTTGAGACAACCATCAATCGTGACAAAATATCTTGATCTTATGGTGCAATTTTTAGAAAATGGAAAAATCACCCCAACGGTGGGAAAAATTTTTTCTTTTTCTCAAATCCAACAGGCTTATCAATATTTGGAGGATAGAAAAAATATAGGAAAAATTGTTGTGACAATTGATTCAGCAATCAATAATTTAGCTCATAACAGTTCATGGTGTCAAAGTTACCAGGACATTGCCATTATAGGTATGTCAGCTCGGTTTCCAAAGGCGAAAAATGTGGAGGAATTTTGGCATAATTTGTCAAATGGCAAAAGTTCAATTATTGAAGTTCCATCAATCCGTTGGAATATTGCCGATTATTATGATCCTGATCCGAAAAAATTGAATAAAACCTATTGTAAATGGGGCGGTTTTTTGGATGATATAGATCAATTTGATCCCTTATTTTTTAATATTTCTGGCAAGGAGGCTGAGTTTTCTGATCCTCAGCAACGACTTTTTTTAGAAGAATGCTGGGCCGCTTTAGAGGATGCAGGGTATGCCACTCAAGCGATTTATAACAAGCAATGTGCTGTATTTGTTGGGTGTACTGGAGGAGATTATCAAGCGAAGTTAAATGAAGAGGGGGTTGAGAAAGAGGCACAATCTTATTGGGGCAATGCTAGTTCTATTTTAGCTGCAAGAATATCTTATTTTCTCAATCTCAAGGGGGCAAGCGTTGCCATTGATACGGCTTGTTCGTCTTCTTTGGTAGCCATTCATTTAGGGTGTCAAAGTATTCTTACGAAAGAAAGTGACATGGTAATAGCAGGAGGGGTTTTTGTTCGCACTACGCCAGATTTTCACATTTTGTCAAGCAATGCAGGGATGTTATCTGATGAGGGTCAATGTAAAACATTTGATAATGCGGCTAATGGATTTGTTCCTGGAGAGGGGGTTGGCGTAATCATATTAAAATCATTGATTAAAGCCAAAACAGATGGGGATCATATCTATGGTGTAATAAAAGGCTCTGGTATCAATCAGGATGGTAAAACCAGCGGCATTACAGCGCCTAGCACACTCTCTCAAACAGAACTTGAATTATCTGTGTATAAAAAATATGGGATTAATCCAGAAACGATTAGCTATGTAGAAACACATGGAACAGGTACGAAATTAGGTGATCCCATTGAGATAGAGGCATTAACCAATGCCTTTAAGAAATACACTGATAAGAAACAATATTGTGCTGTGGGTTCAGTCAAAACGAATATTGGGCATGCGGCTACTGCAGCCGGCATTGCGGGAGTGATTAAAGTTCTTTTGGCACTCAAGCACCAACAAATCCCGCCTTCCCTCAATTTCAATCAAAAAAATGAACACATTAACTTCAAAGACAGCCCATTTTACGTGAACACTGCGCTCAAAGAGTGGAAAAAAAAGCCAGGTATTGTCCGATGCGCCGCAATCAGTTCCTTCGGATTTAGTGGTACAAATGCCCATTTAGTCATTGAAGAATATGAGAATCCACAGTCATTTTTATCTAACCAATCTCCACAGCTCGTAGTGCTGTCAGCTAAAAATGATACCAGGCTCCAAGCTTATGCAAAAAAAATAATAAACTTCTTAACTCCTGCCCCATTGGGAGTGATAGATGAAATCCTACAAAAAATCCAACAAGATTTATTAAAAATAGCCAGCAAAATTTTAAAAGTAAATAGCAATGACATCAATTTAGATGAGGCATTCAGTGACTACGGTTTTGATACAGTCAGTTTGAATGAATTGAGCCATCAACTGAATGAAAAATATCAAGCGTCAATAACACCTACCTTTTTATCTGAACTTCTTTCTTTGGGGGCTGTCGCACAATATTTGTCTGATAAAAATCAAGCCAAAATCAATCAGCATCAGACCAATTTATCTTTGCTTGATATGGCTTACACCTTGCAAGTGGGACGTGAAGCCATGGCAGAACGATTAGCGATAGTGGTGTCTAGCCTTGAGGATTTGAAAGAGAAATTAACGCAATATGTGCAAGGGCAAACCAATATAGAAAATTTTTACTGTGGCAATGTCAATACAAATAAAACCCAATCTAACCTTTTGGTTGAAGGGAGGGCAGGAAAAGAATTTATAAAAATTTTGATAGAAGATAAAGAGTTATCTAAACTGGCACAACTCTGGATATCTGGGGTAGAAATAGATTGGGCATTGCTTTATCCAAGCGCTCCTAAACCACAACGCATTTCTCTGCCCACGTATCCATTTGCCAGGGAGCGTTATTGGATTGAAACTAATCAAACCGCTTTATTACCACAAACTTTTGATATAGAACAATTAAAAAAGACAGAACAATTCTCAGAAGAGGAAATCAAACTGTTACCTAGACTGTTAGAGATTTTAGCTTCTCAGCAACCCTTTAAAGATTGGTTCTATGAAATAGAATGGCAATCTCAACCACGCGTGGCCTTAGCAGAAACTCAATCAAATAAACAGTGGTTAATTTTGGCTGATCAAGGAGGTATAGGACAAGCTTTAGCGAAATCGTTAGAACAAGGTGGTCAACATTGCGTTTTAGTTTAC
>CAYFOB010000012.1:4581-19711 GCA_964344525.1 uncultured Thiomargarita sp. | reverse complement strand
GTCATCTCCCAACTAACGCCTCAAATTCTAGGCTGATGAATTCTTTGTCGCAGGAAGAATTTGACCGTTTGTTCAACGACAATGAGATCAGTCGCATTGTTCATCTCTGGAGTTTAGATACTCCCTTATCAAGTTTGTCTGCGTTAGAACAAGGACAGGAATTAAGTTGTGGTAGTGTATTACATTTAGTACAAACACTCAGCCAACGGAAAACATTAGCGCGTATTTGGTTAGTCACACGAGGCGCAGTGCCAATTGGTTCCCATTCTTTGAGCCTTGCACAATCACCGTTATGGGGATTGGGGAAAGTGGTTGCCTTAGAACATCCGGAATTTTGGGGCGGTTTACTTGATTTGTCCCCAGAAACGGATGACAATGCTATGGCAATGCTATTATCGGAAATCCAGAATTCACAAGGTGAAGATCAGATTGCCTTTCGTGAAGGACAACGTTATGTGGCTCGGCTCAAAGCGAAAACGCTTGAAGTTCGCTCAACAATTGAATTTCAAGCACATTATACCTATTTGATTACCGGTGGTTTGGGGGCCTTGGGTTTAAATGTGGCGCAATGGATGGTAAAGCAAGGGGCACGCTCTTTAGTGTTAACCGGACGACATGGCGCGTCCAATCAGGCACAAGAAATCTTGAAACAATTGGAAATGGGCGGGGCAAGCGTACGAGTGGTTAAAGCGGATGTCGCTAATCAGGAAGATATGATGAGGGTGTTTGCAGAAATTGAAGCTGACAGGCCACCTTTGCGAGGTATTATTCACGCAGCTGGTATTGCTGGAGATCAAGCGCTCAAGGAGATGACATGGCCCACATTTGAATCAGTGCTACGTCCCAAAGTCTTAGGCGCTTTTGTTTTGCACCAACTGACTCAAAATAGGGCACTAAACTTTTTCGTTTGCTTTTCATCAATTGCCTCAGTGTGGGGTTCTAAAGGACAAGGGCATTATGCCGCTGCCAATCACTTTCTTGATGTCTTAGCCCATCATCGCCAGCAAATTGGGTTACCTGCCTTAACAATCAATTGGGGTCCATGGGCTGGTGGGGGCATGGCTTCGGCAGAATTTCAAGCGCTTTTAACACGGATGGGAATCAAGGGATTGTCACCAGAGCAGGCGATGAATGCCTTAGGTTATTTGATAAAAACAAACTGTGTGCAAATGACTGTTGCACATGTTCATTGGCGTTTATTTAAAGCCATTTATGAAGTGACTGGGCAAAGATCCTTCTTTGAAAAAATTGAAGTGTCAGAATCCACGTCAAACGATGGGCGAAAATCAGAGATTTTAAAAAAATTGGAAGCCGCACAACCAACTGATCGTCAGACACTTTTGATGAGTTATTTGCAAGAGAAGGTGGCTAAAGTGCTAGGATTCCCACCCTCCCAAAAGCCAACTCCTCATCAAGGTTTATTTGATCTAGGCATGGATTCCGTGATGGCCATTGATCTGAAAAATCAATTGGATGCCAGTTTGGGTGTGGATTTACCAACCACCTTAGCTATCGAATATCCTTCCATCGAAGCCATGACGATGTATTTGCTCAATGAAGTACTTTTCTTGAAGAAAGCCACAAAAAAATCTGAGAATCAGCGAGAATTGAGTGAAGTGCAGCAGCTTTCAGATGATGAATCTGCAGCATTGATTGATAAAGAATTGGCCAAATTATTGGGAGACGGGAAATGAGGGAAAAGCTAGATCAATTATCGCCCTTGCAACGTGCTGTTTTGGCACTGAAAGAAATGCGGGCAAAACTTGAAAAGGTGGAAAAAGCCCAAAATGAACCTATTGCTATTATTGGCATGGGCTGTCGATTTCCAGGCGGTGCTGATAATCCCGCTCTTTTTTGGCAATTATTGCATAATGGTGTTGATGCAACAACAGATTTTCCAGCTGAACGATGGGATATTGAACATTATTATGATGCTGATCCTGATAAACCGGGCAAAATATACACCCGTCGGGGCGCGTTCTTGCAAAATATTGAGCAATTTTCTCCTGACTTTTTCAGAATTTCTCCGCGTGAAGCAGAAAGCCTTGATCCACAACAACGCTTGTTGTTAGAAGTTTGTTGGGAAGCTTTAGAAAATGCGGGACAAGTACCCCAACAAGGTAGCCAAACGGGGGTTTTTGTCGGTATTGGTCAAAATGATTATGCCCAGTTAAAATTATACGCTAATGCGCCTGAACAAATCGACACTTACGATGGCACAGGAAATGGCTTTTGTTTTGCTTCTGGGCGCTTATCTTATGTGTTAGGTTTGCAAGGCCCTAGCATGATTGTTGATACAGCTTGTTCAGCTTCGTTAGTGGCAATCCATTTGGCTTGTCAAAGTTTACGTACTGGCGACTCTGATTTAGCGTTAGCAGGTGGCGTACAACTGATTTTATCACCAGAAGTGAGCATTTTTTTATCCAAAGCCAAGGCACTTTCTCCAGATGGGCGCTGCAAAACTTTTGATGCGGCTGCGGATGGTTATGGGCGTGGTGAAGGGTGTGGCATGATTGTACTTAAGCGCCTTTCGGATGCGATGGCGGATGGTGACAATATTTTGGCACTTATTCGCGGTTCAATGGTGAACCATGATGGGGCAAGTAGTGGGCTGACGGTGCCTAATGGACAAGCACAACGCGCTTTGATTCAACAAGCGTTGAAAAATGCACAGGTTGAACCGGCTGACATTTCTTATGTGGAGGCGCATGGTACTGGGACAGTTTTAGGAGACCCTGTTGAGCTTAAAGCTTTGGGGGCTGTTTTGGGTGAAGGACGCACACATCCTCTGATGATTGGCACAGTAAAAACAAATATAGGTCATTTGGAAGCCGCCGCTGGTGTCGCTGGATTGATTAAAGTGGTTTTGTCTCTTCAACATGAAGAGATTCCCCCACATTTGCACTTTAAGCAGCCAAGTCCACATATTCCTTGGAATGAACTGCCGGTGGAGGTACCCATTGTGCCGACTCGGTGGATTTCTCTAGGTAGATTGGCTGGCGTGAGTTCCTTTGGGATGAGTGGTACTAATGCTCATATTGTGTTGGAAGAAGCCCCAAAAATTGATCAAAGTTCCAAAAAGTTTGTTGAACGTCCTCTACATTTATTGACATTATCCGCTCAAACGGAAAAGGCTTTGAAACAATTAGCCGCTCGTTACGCAAAGCACGCCTATGAAGCCGGAATAGGGGATATTTGTTTTACAACGCATGTAGGACGTACTCATCATGCTTATCGACTGAGTTTGGTGGTTGATTCAGTGTCACAAATGCAAGAGAAATTATCTGCTTTTGTCTCAGGAGAGGAAATCAGTGGACAGGTGCAACCAAAAATAGCATTTTTGTTTACTGGGCAAGGTTCACAATATGTTGCTATGGGACGTGTACTTTACGAAACTCAACCAACCTTTCGTCGAACACTTGACCATTGTGCGGATATTTTGCGCCCTTATTTGGAAAAACCGTTGCTTTCAGTCATCAATGATCAGCTTATCAATGAAACGGCTTATACTCAACCCGCCCTGTTTGCCTTAGAATATGCCCTTGCGAAATTATGGCAATCTTGGGGCATACAACCTTCAATCGTCATGGGGCATAGTGTTGGTGAATATGTCGCGGCTTGTCTTGCTGGTGTTTTTAGCTTGGAAGAGGGTTTGAAATTGATAGCCGCGCGGGGGCGTTTAATGCAAACGCTTTGTGAGAAAGGTGATATGGTTGTGTTGTCAGTGGATGAGCAAAAAGCGGCTCAAATTATTCAACCCTATGTGCCAGAGGTTTCCATCGCAGCCGTTAATGGTCCAGAAAATGTGGTCATTTCTGGTAAGCATGAAGCGATAGAAGCCATCATAGCCAATCTCAAAGATGAGATAAAAACAAAATTACCAGTCTCCCATGCCTTTCATTCTCCTCTGATGGAACCCATGTTGGCAGAATTTGAGCGAGTGACCGCCGAAGTGACTTATACGATGCCTCAAATTCCCCTATGTTCTAATGTGACTGGACAATTGGCGACAGATGAAATAGCCACGCCCGCCTATTGGTGTCGTCATGTCCGTCAACCGGTGCGTTTCGCAGCGAGCATGGAAACACTTTATCAACAAGGGTGTGATGTTTTTGTGGAAATTGGACCAAAACCGTCCTTGTTGGGCATGGGGCGTATGTGCCTAGCCAAGGGGACTTGGTTGGCGAGTTTGCGTCAAGGACAAAATGATTGGCAATCCTTGCTTGAAAGTCTGGGGGCACTCTATAGACGTGGTATGCCAATCGATTGGTTAAGTTTTGATCAGGATTATCCGCGTCGCCGCGTTCAATTACCAACCTATCCTTTCCAAAGACAAAGATATTGGGTTGATAAAATCATTAAACGAAAATCAGCCACCTTGCTCCATCCTCTTCTTGGGCAACAAGTGTACTCTGCAGCACTCAAAAATGGGGCAATTCAGTTTGAATCACAAATTAGCCAGGAACAACCAGCGTTTATCAAACACCATTGTGTTCATCAAACCGCTGTTTTACCGGGAACAGCTTACCTGGAAATGGCTTTAGCAGCAGGGGCTATCGTTTTTAAATCAGACAATTTGGTTTTAGAAGACGTCATTATCCAACAAGCCCTCCTTTTGCCAACGTCTAAAACACTCCAGCTAATTTTAACGCCTGATGAAAGCGGAAAATATACTTTTCAGATTTTTAGCCTCTCAACGGATGATGAAGCCCCTTTTTGGACAAAGCATGTCTCTGGTCAAATTTTCGTGGAAGTCCAAAAACCAAATCAAATTGACTTGACTGCTTTACAAACACAAATCACAGAAGAAATCTCTGTGCCTGATTTATATGACAATTATCGAAAGAGGCATATGAATTATGGCCCAAGTTTTCAAGGACTTCAACGAGTCTGGCGAGCCAAAGGAGAAGGTTTGAGTCAAACGCAGTTGCCAGATCACTTAGAAGCAGAGAATTATAAGTGGCACCCAGCATTTTTAGACGCTTGCACACAACTTTTAGGGGCTATTCTTGATACACAAAATGCTTATATGCCAGTGGCTTATCAGCGTTTCAGTGTTTTTGCGCCTCCAGCTACCCTATTGTGGAGCCATGCGACCCTCAAGGATTTAAATCAAGAAACATTGACAGCTGATATACGTTTATTCACCTCATCTGGACAAGTCGTTGCCACCCTTGAAGGATTTATTATTAAGCAAGCCAGTCGTGAAGCTTTGCTGGATAGCACAACACCAAAATTCATCAAAGATTGGCTTTATGAAATTGTCTGGCGGCAATGGCGATCATTGTCTACTCCCCAAGAAATTAGGGAAAAGGTTCAATTGACGCCGTTGTATAATCGACCTGAGTTAGTCGATTATGAAAAAATATTGAACCAACTTGACGTGTTGAGTGTTGATTATGTGGTAAAAGCTTTTGTGCAAATGGGATGGACGTTTTCGCTTAAACAATGTTTATCAACAAAAAACTTAGGAGTGATCAAGCAACACCAGCAATTGCTCAATCGTTTACTGGAAATATTGAACGAAGTGGGCATACTACAGCCAATCGGTGATCAGTGGGAAGTGGTCAAGCTACCAGAAAAACCCCCACAACCGCCAATGACGACGGCGGAATTCACTTTGCTTGAACGGTGTGGCTCAAAACTCGCACAAGTTTTACAAGGGGCTTGTGATCCACTACAATTATTATTTCCAGAAGGGGATTTAACAAGTCTCAGTCAACTTTACCAGGATTCTCCTGGTGCACGACTTATGAATACCCTTGTGCAAAAAGTAGTAGAAACGGCTTTGCCCCAAGGGCGTTCTGTTAGAATTTTAGAAATTGGTGCTGGCACAGGTGGTACAACGAGTTATATTTTACCTTATTTGGATCCTCAGCAAACCAAATATGTTTTTACTGATATTTCTCCCCTATTTCTCACTAAAGCACAAGAGAAATTCAGCAACTATCCCTTTGTGCGCTATGAACTCTTAGATATCGAACAAACGCCTACCTCTCAACAACCATTTGATTTAATTGTGGCAGCGAATGTATTACATGCCACAAGCGATTTAGGTCAAACCTTAGCGCATGTGCGGCAATTGTTAATGCCGGGTGGAATATTGGTGCTATTTGAAGGCACTGCACGTTCTCGTTGGATAGATCTGATATTTGGCTTAACCGAAGGTTGGTGGAAGTTTGTTGATCATGATTTACGCCCTGATTATCCATTGCTATCAACTTCTCAATGGGAGTGTGTTTTAGAAAAGACGGGATTTCAAGCGATTACCCATTTTTCTCCAAAGCCAATACCTCAACAAAGTGTGATTGTAGCACAAGCGGCACCAGTCAAGTCTGAATCAATGACTTGGCTCATTTTTGCGGATGCCCAAGGAGTGGGACAGCAATTAGCCACACTCTTAAGGGCAAAAGGTGATATTTGTCTTTTGGTTTTTTCCGGTGAGACATATGAGCAGTTGGAGGCGCAAACTTTTAAAATCAATCCCACCGATCATTTTGATCGTTTACTGAATCAGCACTTTGATCGCGTTGTGCATTTTTGGAGCTTAGATAGTAATCACAAAGCATGTAGCGCTGTTTTACACCTTGTTCAGTCCTTAGTCAAGATCAATTTTTCTGAGCAATTGTGGTTGATCACCCGCAACAGTCAAGCGGTGGGATCAATGCCACCGTCCATTGAGCAATCTCCACTGTGGGGCATGGGGCGAGTAATTGCATTGGAACATCCAGAATTGTGGGGGGGGATGATAGATTTAGCGCCTGAGCCTGAGCCTGATGAAGTCACTCGGTTATTGGAAGTTGTGTTGTCTTCAACAAATGAAGATCATATTGCTTTTAGGGATAAACAACGTTATGTTGCTCGTTTGGTTCGTAGCAAACCACAACCTTTTCAAAACAAACCGTTTCAGGCTGATAGCACATACCTGATTACAGGGGGACTTGGGTTTTTAGGACTCCGCTTGGCTCATTGGATGGTCACACAAGGCGCACAACATTTGGTACTCACAGGACGTCGATCTAAACCTGATACAGCCATTCAAGTGTTGGAGAAGATGGGGGCCAGTGTTTTGGCACTTCAAGCGGATGTCAGCGATTTTGAGCAAATGTCTTGGGTATTTAAACAAATCACTCAATTCCCCTTACGTGGTGTCATTCATGCGGCGGGAGTGCCAGGTTCTCAACCGATACAAGCGCTCACTGCTCATGCCTTTGAAACCATGTTTCGTCCTAAAATCACAGGGGCTTGGATTTTGCATCAACTCACTAAAGAAATGGCGTTGGACTTTTTTGTCTGCTTTTCGTCAGCAAGTGCGGTTTGGGGCGCTAAAGGGCAAGCACATTATGGGGCTGCAAATCATTTTCTGGACATGTTAGCGCATTATCGTCGTGCCATGGGACTACCCGCCTTAACGCTCAACTGGGGGTTATTGGAGGGGGGTGGAATGGTCAGCGATAGGGAATATCATCAATGGTTAGTCAAAACCGGTGTCGAGGGGTTCCAACCTGAACAGGGATTTATGGCATTCGCTTATTTGTTAGGCACAGAAGCCATTCAAACCACTATTGCTAAGGTGAATTGGAAAACATTCAAAACACTTTATGAAGCGCGGCAGCCACGACCCTTGTTAGAGGAAATTGAAGATACGCAAGAATCTAATAAACAACAAAGCGTAGAAATTTCACAACGCTTGAAAGAATGGCCAGCCAGCGAACACGAAACGCTTTTAACGGAGTATTTGCGAGCACAAGTGGCTTTGACCCTACACATGAGCCCATCCAAATTAGATGTACAACAGCCTTTGAACAAAATGGGACTGGATTCCCTGATGATGATGGAATTGAGGAGTCGGATAGTAGAAGAGTTGGACGCAGAGATACCAATGGCTAAATTGATGGGCGGTGTGAGTGTCATAGAATTGGTGACGGAAATAAAACCCCAACTTAAGGAATCCTCTGTACAACAAACCACAATAAAACCCTCAATTTTGGATGCAGAAACTGAGGAAATCTTCATTTGATAAAAAAAATGCCAAATAAATCAAATACCTTAGTTGATCTACTCTGCCAACAAGCACAAAATAAACCTGATAAAATAGGTTACACTTTTCTTGTTGATGGTGAAACTGAGGAAGTCAGTCTCACTTATGCACAATTAGATCAACGTGTGCGGACAATTGCTGCAAAATTACAAAATATCGTAACCCTCGGTGATCGTGCCTTGTTATTGTATCCCGCAGGTTTAGATTATATCATCGCATTTTTCGCTTGCTTGTATGCAGGTGTTATAGCAGTACCCACTTATCCACCACGGCGTAATCGTCCTGATCCTCGTATTCAAGCGATTCTTGCCGATGCACAAGCCACCGTCGTTTTGACAACCAACAAGATTTTTTCCTGCATGGAGCAAAGATTTGTCTATGCACCAGAATTAAAAGAACTACGCTGGCTTGCCACAGACACTCTTATCAATGATCAAGCCTCAGCTTGGCAAGAACCTGCAATAGATCAGGAGACCTTGGCTTTTCTCCAATACACCTCTGGCTCTACTGGTACGCCTAAGGGGGTGATGGTCAGTCATGGAAACGTGTTGTATAACGAAGAAATGTTCCGCCTTGGATTTGAAAATAATGAAAAGACAATTGGTGTCGGGTGGTTACCGTTATTCCATGATATGGGACTGATTGGCAACGTTTTGCAACCTTTGTATGTTGGTTGTTCCATGGTTTTGATGTCTCCAATGACATTTTTACAAAAACCTTTTCGTTGGTTGCAAGCTATTTCACGCTATCGTGCCAATTCTAGTGCTGGGCCAAATTTTGCCTATGACTTATGTGTCCAAAAGATTACACCTGAACAACGAACAAAATTGGATTTAAGCTGTTGGGAGGTGGCAGGCAACGGCGCTGAACCAATCCGTGCTGAAACACTGGATAGATTTACCGAAACTTTTAAATCTTGTGGCTTCCGCCGCGAAGCTTTTTACCCTTGTTATGGCATGGCAGAAGCCACATTAATTGTTTCTGGTGGGTTGAAAACAGCCCTCCCTAAGGTTTGTCAAGTTGAAAAAAACGCCCTTGAACAACACCGCGTGCTACTCAGTAAAGAAGGGACACAAACCATTGTGGGTTGTGGTCAAACCTGGTTAGCGCAAAAAATTGTTATCGTTGATCCTGAAACACACCGCCAATGCTCCGAACAACAAGTGGGCGAAATTTGGGTGTCAGGTCCAAATGTAACACAAGGTTATTGGAATCGGACCACAGAAACAGAACAAACTTTTCAGGCCTATATCGCTGATACCAACGAGGGGCCATTTCTACGCACAGGTGATTTAGGATTTTTGCAGAACGGTGAGTTATTTGTCATGGGTCGTCTGAAAGATCTGATTATTATTCATGGGCTTAATCATTATCCCCAAGACATTGAGCTCACAGTAGAACAAAGTCATCCCAGATTACTGCCTGGCTGTTGTGCCGCCTTTTCGGTCAAAGTCAGCGGTGAAGAACGTTTGGTTATCGCGGCTGAGGTAGAACGCCGTTTTGGACCCCGTAATGATCGTCGTTCAGGGTCAGATCGTTGTTCAGGGTCAGATCGTCGTTCAGGGTCAGATCGTCGTCAAGTTGACCTAGTTTGCCATTTTGAACAAAAATTTTCTCACCCTTTCAATGTTGAGGAAACCGTTAGTGCTATCCGTCAAGCGGTTTCTGAACAACACGAACTCCTTGTTTATGCGGTCTTGTTGCTCAGGGTGGCCAGTATTCCAAAAACCTCCAGTGGCAAAATTCAACGTCATGCTTGTCGAGACGGTTTTTTGATAGGCAGTGGTCTAAATATTATGGGAGAATGGCACCAGCCAATGAGCGATTCGCCGGTATCCCCAGTTTCAAAAGGTTCTAAAACGACAGAAACGATTCAAAATTGGCTGCTGACCAAAATTTCTGAACAGTTAAAAATACCCACCACCGAAATAGATATTCAAGAACCTTTAGCCCGTTATGGCTTGAATTCAGTCATAGCCGTTAACCTGTCAGGAGAACTAGAAACTTGGCTAAATCGTCAACTTTCTCCCACCTTGGTTTATGATTATCCAAGTATTCAAGCCATTGCTCAATATTTAGCCGCTGAACAACCGCGTATGAAGACAGTCAGGTCTATTGACCCAACACAGAAAGCCGACATCGCCATTATTGGTATTGGCTGCCGTTTTCCAGGGGGCACAAAAGATCCTCATGCCTTTTGGCAATTGTTGCACGATGGGGTAGATGCGGTTACTCAAGTGCCAGCATCCCGTTGGGATATCAATGCTTTTTCTGATATGCGCTGGGGTGCCTTTTTGGATAACGATGTAGCAGCGTTTGATCCCCAATTTTTTGGGATTTCTCCTCGTGAAGCTAAAAGCATGGATCCCCAACAACGCTTATTATTGGAAGTCAGTTGGGAGGCTTTAGAAAATGCAGGGGTGGCAGCCGAACAATTAGTTGGGAGTCAGACGGGGGTTTTTATTGGTATCAGCAGTAATGATTATAGCCGCTTGACCTCAGCTGCAAATCTGAATGCCTATTCTGGTACTGGCAACGCGCTGTGTATTGCTGCTAATCGTCTTTCCTATTTCTTGGATCTACAGGGTCCCAGTTGGGCGGTAGATACTGCTTGTTCCTCATCTCTTGTCGCTGTGCATCATGCCTGTCAAAGTTTACGGCAAGGAGAGTGCGAATTAGCTTTGGTAGGTGGCGTTAATTTAATATTATCTCCAGATTTGACCATTACTTTTTCCCAAGCACAAATGTTATCACCTGATGGGCGTTGCAAAACTTTTGATGCTGAGGCAAACGGTTATGTGCGGGGAGAAGGGTGCGGTGTTGTCATACTCAAGCGCTTCTCTGATGCGCTTCGTGATCAAGACAATATATTAGCTATTATCAAAGGTACCGCCGTCAATCAGGATGGGCGCAGCAATGGACTCACCGCACCCAATGGGCTTGCACAACAAGCGGTCATTCGCCAAGCTTTAGCGAATGCTGGTGTTAAAGCGTCAGAGATCAGTTATGTTGAAGCGCATGGCACCGGTACGCCTTTAGGTGATCCCATTGAGTTGAATGCCCTTAAAGAAGTTTTGATGTCTGGGCGTGATCAATCTTGTTATGTTGGATCAGTCAAAACCAATCTGGGTCATTTAGAAGCCGCAGCCGGTATTGCCAGTCTCATCAAAGTCGTGCTATCTCTAAAGCACCAAGAAATTCCACCTCATCTGCATTTGAAAAAAATCAACCCGCATATTGCCATCGCAAACCTGCCATTGTCAATTCCCACCACGCTAGTACCATGGGGTGGGGAACAGAAACTTGCTGGAGTGAGTGCATTTGGTTTCGGGGGGACTAATGCCCATATTGTCCTTGCCTCTGCCCCAAAATCAAGTCCAAAAGTCGCCAAAATTGAGCGTCCTAAACATTTATTAACATTATCCGCAAAAAATGAACATGCTTTACGGGCATTAGCCAACGCTTACGTCAGTTATCTTCAATCGCCTGCACAAATAGCCAATTTTTGTTTTACTGCGAATACAGGTCGTTCACATTTTGCTCACCGTCTTGCGATTGTTGCTGAGTCACCAAAGCAACTTCAAGCGCAATTGAGCGCTGGTAAAACGGTTGGAGTGGTGAGAAGTGGTCAGTCACCCAAAATAGCCTTTTTATTCACCGGACAAGGATCACAATATGTTGGCATGGCACGTCAACTTTATGATACCCAACCCACTTTTCGTCACATGCTTGACCATTGTGCAGAGATTCTAAATACCTATTTGGAAAAACCATTGCTTTCGGTGATCAGTGAGCCTGTTATCAATGAAACGGCTTATACGCAACCTGCTCTTTTCGCCTTAGAATATGCCCTCGCTAAATTATGGCAATCTTGGGGCATACAACCTTCAATCGTCATGGGGCATAGTGTTGGTGAATATGTGGCGGCTTGTGTTGCTGGGGTTTTTAGCCTAGAAGAGGGTCTCAAATTGATAGCGGCGCGAGGGCGTTTAATGCAAACGCTTTGTGACAAAGGTGATATGCTTGTGCTATCAGTAGATGAAACAAAAGCTACCGAAATCATTCAACCTTACGCGCAAGAGGTGTCCATTGCAGCCATTAATGCTCCAAAGAATGTGGTTATTTCTGGAAAGCCTGAAGCCATAAAAACGATTATGGCCAACATAGAAACCGATATCAGGGCCCAACTTTTACCAGTTTCCCATGCTTTTCACTCGCCCATGATGGAACCGATGTTAGCTGAGTTTGAGCGGGTTGCAGCCGAGATAACTTACGCCACTCCTCAAATACCTTTGTGTTCTAATCTCAGCGGACAACTGGTGAGAGATGAGATAACAACCCCAACCTATTGGTGTCGTCATGTACGCCAGCCTGTACGTTTTGCGGCAAGTATAAAGACCCTTCATCAGCAGGGGTGTGAAATTTTTGTCGAAATGGGACCCAAACCGTCTTTATTGACCATGGGGCAAATGTGCCTACCTGATGGGCTGTGGTTAGCCAGTTTGCGTCAAGGACAGGATGATTGGGAACAACTACTCCAAAGTTTGGGGGAATTATATGTGCGTGGTGCATCTATCGACTGGGCAGCTTTTGATAAGGATTATCCGCGTCGCAAAGTTCAGTTGCCTACTTATCCCTTCCAGCGGCAACGTTATTGGATTGAGACACAGTCTTCCTTTTTTAATTTTATGCAGGAGGAAAATACAGAACAATTAATACAACACTTGAAAGAAGTTGAACAATTATCAGAAGAAGAACTCAAACATTTACCTAGATTGTTGAAAGTTTTAACCAAACAATCTCAACAAGCAACTTACGCTCGTGAATGGCTCTATCAAATAGAATGGCAATCTAAACCACAGAGATCTACAGCTAAAATTCAATCAACAGGTCATTGGTTGATTTTTGCGGACCAAGGGGGGGTAGGAGAAGCTTTAGCCAAATTGTTAGCGCAACGTGATCAGCATTGTATTTTAGTTTATGCTGTACAACCAACAAACTTTAAAGATCTACTTGACCAAGAATTCACTCATATCATTCACCTATGGAGCTTAGATGCGGCTCATTCTGACGAATTGGGGTTATCAGCGTTAGAGCAAGCACAAGGATTCAGTTGTGCAAGTGTGTTGCACTTGATTCAAACACTTAGCCAGCAATCCGTATTACCTCAACTTTGGTTGGTGACACGAGGGGTAGTACCTATTGGAGACTATCCTTTGAGCGTTGCACAATCACCGCTATGGGGATTGGGTAAAGTGGTTGCCTTAGAACATCCTGAACTTTGGGGGGGGGTGTTAGATATTTCTCCTCATACCACTGAAAATGATATAGCGATGTTATTGGCTGAAATTCAGGATTCACAGGGTGAAGATCAGATTGCATTTAGAAACGGACAACGTTATGTGGCTCGCCTAGTTCCAAAGAAAACCTCAGAATTTTTAAAAACGGAAACCGTTTCCTTCAAGGAACAGTATACTTATTTGATGACAGGGGGATTGGGCGCATTGGGGTTGAAGGTGGCTCAGTGGATGGTAGAGCAAGGTGTACGGTATTTGGTTCTAACCGGGCGACAAGGTGCTTCTACCAATCAAGCCCAAGAAACTTTGAAGCAATTGGAACAAGCGGGCGCGAGCGTGCGAATTGCGAAAGCGGATGTGGCTAATCAGGAAGATATGATAAGGGTGTTTGCAGAAATGAAGGCGGATATGCCACCACTGCGCGGCATTATTCATGCCGCTGGTGTTACTGGATATCAAACGCTCAATGATATGACATTGAACACATTTGAATCAGTACTACGTCCGAAAGTATTAGGCGCTTTTGTTTTGCACCAACTGACTCAGAAAATGGAACTGGACTTTTTCCTTAACTTTTCTTCAATTGCCTCAGTCTGGGGTTCTAAAGGCCAAAGTCATTATGCGGCTGCAAATCACTTTCTTGACACATTAGCCCATTATCGCCGACAGAAGGGATTGCCTGCCTTAACGATCAATTGGGGACCTTGGGCTGAAGGGGGTATGGTTTCAGCAGAATTTCAAAGTATTTTGATTCGAATGGGCGTAAAGGCATTACCCCCAACGCAAGCAATGAATATTTTGGATGACTTACTGAAAAGCAATTGTGTGCAAATAACTGTCGCACAAGTTGATTGGCGTTTATTCAAAGCCGTTTATGAAATCACAAAACTACGATCCTTGTTAGAACAAATTGATGTACTGCCACTCGACCTCCCCACGCATCAGTCAGACATTAAGCATCAGTTAAAAGAGGCTCCTTTAGAGGAACATGATCAAATTTTAACCCATTTTATTAAAACGGATTTAGCCCATGTTCTCAATATCAATTCTTCACAATTGGATGTGGAGCAACCTTTGTACACCATGGGCTTTGATTCCATCATGGCTGTTGAACTGAGAAATCGGATAAGAAGTGAGTTGGGGGTGGATATTCCGATAGAAAAATTGATGGCAGATATCAGTATTGTAGAGTTGCTCACATACATCAAATCAAAAACACAGGTGAGTGATTCGTCAATTGAGTGGGAGGAAATCGAATTATGAAAAATACGGAATTATTTTTGTCTGAGCTCCGTGAACGAAATATCCACATCACTCTCGAAGGAGAACGATTGCGTTGTAAGGCCCCCAAAGGTCAATTAACAGCTAAAATACAGGCGGAACTGAGTGAACGCAAGCCAGAAATTATACAATTTTTACAGCAAAAAGCCATTTTGGAACAACCTATTCAACCAATTTCAAGAGATCAAGCGCTTCCTATTTCCTTTGTTCAACAAAGATTATGGTTTTTGGACCAATTGGAGAGTGCTGAAAAAGCCACTTACAATGTACCAGTTGCTGCCCGTTTAGAGGGAGCACTCAGCTATGCGATCCTTGAACAAAGTTTACGTGAAATTATACAACGTCACGAAACGCTCCATACCATTTTTTCAAGCGTTAATGGAAAACCTGTACCAGTCATTCTGCCCATAACCGATTATCAATTACCAGTAACCGATTTACGATCATTTGATAACGCTGAACGAGAAGCACAACGATTAATAGATGAAGAAGTCCGATGTCCCTTTGATTT
>CAYFOB010000012.1:0-4571 GCA_964344525.1 uncultured Thiomargarita sp. | reverse complement strand
GGCCCCTTAATTCGTACCATATTGTTCCAATTAGGTGTTGAAAAATATCTTTTGCTCATCAACATGCACCATATCATTTCTGATGGTTGGTCAATGGGCATTTTGATTCGGGAATTATCAGCACTTTATATCGCATTTTCACAAAATAAACCCTCCCCTTTGCCACCGCTTCCCATTCAATATGTGGATGTGGCCAACTGGCAGCGATTATGGTTAAAAGGCAATCTATTAGAAAACCAATTGAATTATTGGCAACGGCAATTAGCCAATGCCCCAGCGCTGCTCAAATTGCCCCTTGATAGACCCCGACCTAAAATTCAAACGTTTCGAGGCGACACGCACCCCATCAAAATCAGTCAAGAACTCACACAAAAAATCAGAAGTTTCTGTCAGCAATCAGGGACAACGCTATTTATGACTTTGATTGCGGCTTTTGCGACTTTATTGAGATATTACAGTGATCAAGAAGATATTATAATTGGTAGTCCTGTGGCTAATCGTAACCACAGTGAAACAGAGTCCATCATCGGTTTTTTCGTCAATGCCTTAGCGTTACGTATTGATCTGAGCAAAAATCCGAGTTTTCAAGAATTATTGACACGAATACGT
Source organism: uncultured Thiomargarita sp. (assembly GCA_964344525.1). Lineage (GTDB taxonomy): Bacteria > Pseudomonadota > Gammaproteobacteria > Beggiatoales > Beggiatoaceae > CAYFOB01. The sequence continues at coordinate 3,962 of CAYFOB010000012.1, read as the reverse complement.
CAAGTCTGTTTAGAAGCTTATGCACATCAAAATGTACCTATTGAACAAATTCTTAGCGCATTGCGACTGAAACGAGATTTGAGTCTTCCTCCCCTCACTCAAGTCGCCTTTGTCTTCCAAAATATGGTGCTGCCCCCACTCAAACTCCCCGGATTGAAGGCCCAATTGTCAGAAGTCCATACAAAAACCACAAAAACGGATTTGGCACTTTACCTCTATGAGGAATCGGAGGTCACAGAAACAGATGGCTTAATGGGTATGATGGAGTACAACACAGATATTTTTGATAGCACAACCATTATTAGGATATTAAGCGATTTTCAAAAGGTATTGAAGGCGACTGTCAATCAACCGAAGTATCCTATTTCACAGCTTATAGAGTCTCTTGACCTCACTGAAATCAAATGGCCCGAATATTATCCACTTTCCCACGCGCAACGAGCCATGTGGTTTCTGTACCAATTGGATCCAGAAAATGGGAGCGGTGTCTATAACGTTTCTCTTCCCTTACGCATTGATTCCACTTTGGATATAGCCGCTTTACAAAAGACCTTGCAGGCTTTGATCAATCGCCATCCTTGTTTACGCACCACTTTTACCACACTAGATGCTGAACCCTTTCAAGAAGTGCATCAAAATCAGACGGTTCACTTTGAGCAAATAGATGCTTCAACATGGACTTGGGATCATTTGAATCAAGCGGTTATTGAAGCCCATAAAAAGCCCTTTGATCTTGAACAGGGTCCGGTAACGCGGGTGTATTTATTGAGTCGTGCTAAAGAAGCGCATATTCTTTTGTTGACTTTTTACCATCTGGTCATTGATGCTTGGTCTTTGTGGATATTGATGGAAGAGCTGAAGGTGTTGTATCCTGCTATCAAAGCAAACAAACAGGAGTTTCTACCGCCTATTAAGCAAGGCTACGCCGATTTTGTGCATTGGGAAAAGGAAATGTTGGCAAGTAGCAAAGGGGAACGTCTTTGGGGTTATTGGCAACAACAGTTGGCCGGTGAGTTACCTGTTCTCAATTTACCCACAGATCATCCTCATCCTCCTGTGCAAACTTATCAAGGGGCTTCGGTACCTGTTGTCCTCAACGAGAGTTTAGTTCAGCAAATTAAGGCGCTCGCACAGACTGAAGGAACCAGTCTGTTTGTGGTTCTTCTCGCCGCCTTTGAAATCTTGCTTTACCGCTACACTGGGCAAGAAGATATTCTGGTGGGTTCTATGATGACCAATAGAACTCAAAAGAAATTTTCTCAGATTGTTGGCAATTTTTCTAATCGTGTGCTTTTGCGAGCATTTTTAAAAAAAGATATCACGTTTAAGGTTTTTTTGGGGCAAGTGGCTCAAACAGTCTTGGGCGCGCTTGCTCATCAAGAATATCCTTTTTCCTTATTGCTTGAACGTCTTCAACCGAACCGTGATACTAGTCGTCTCTCTTTTCTCCAGGTAGATTTCACACTTCAAAAGCCCCAGCAAGTGATTGATTCCACAAGTCATTTAGAAACTCTTAAATTAAAACCTTTTGAAATGCCCCAACAGGAAGGGCAGTTTGAGTTGGCCTTAGAACTGTTGGATGATGATGAGTCGTTGGTGGGGAGTTTTAAGTACAACACAGATTTGTTTGAAGCGACCACCATTAGCAGAATGGTCGGACATTTACAAACTGTGCTTGAATGGGTTATGACAAACCCATTACAGCCTATTTCAAAACTCTCTTTGCTGACAGAAGCGGAACGACATTTGATGTTGGTGGCGTGGAATAATACCCAGGCGGATTATCCTAACGATCAATGCTTGCATCACTTATTTGAAGCGCAAGTTGATGCAATTGCAATCATTTTTGAAAATCAACCGTTGAGCTATGCCGAGTTAAACCAACGTGCTAATCAACTGGCTCATCACTTACAAAGCCTTGGGGTTAAACCTGAAATGTTGGTGGGTATTTGTATAGCGCGTTCACTAGAGATGGTGATAGGTTTACTGGGCATTCTCAAGGCCAGCGGCGCATACCTGCCCTTAGATCCGACTTATCCCCCCGCTCGTCTTGCTTTTTTGTTAGAAGATGCCAAAGTCAAAATACTATTGACTCACTCAAGTTTACTCAATAATTTACCGCAAGTGCACCTGATTTGTTTAGATACTGAGACGTTTTCTGATGAAACAAATCCGATCAGTGAAGTTAAAGCTGAACATTTAGCCTATATGATTTACACTTCGGGCTCGACTGGAAAACCAAAAGGTGTCCTTATTGAGCATCGTGGCGCTGTGAATACGATTATAGAGATTAATCAACGTTTTAAAGTGAGTTCTCAAGACAGTGTTCTCGCCTTATCAGCCTTAAACTTTGATCTATCTGTTTATGATATTTTTGGGTTATTAGCCGCAGGAGGCACGGTGGTGATTCCTGCCGCTCAAACAACTAAAGAGCCAGCCCATTGGACTGCGCTGATGACACAACACCATATCACTTTATGGAATACGGTACCTGCTTTAATGCAGATGTTAGTGGATTATTTGACTGAGCACCCAGAGGTGCCCACTTCATTACGTGTCGCTATGATGAGTGGAGATTGGATTCCTTTAAACTTACCAGGACGGATGAAAACATTATGGCCACAAGCACAATTGATCAGTTTGGGAGGGGCGACTGAAGCTTCCATTTGGTCTATCTATTATCCCATTGAAGAGATAAACCCCACTTGGAAAAGTATTCCTTATGGTAAACCTTTAGCCAATCAAACTTTCTATGTGCTTGATGAATCACTGCAACCTTGCCCCTTGTTAGTGCCTGGTTATCTTTATATTGGTGGCGTCGGTTTAGCGCGTGGCTATTGGGGAGATCAGGAAAAGACCCAAGCCAGCTTCATTATGCATCCTGATCTTCAAAAACGACTCTATAAAACGGGCGATTTAGGACGCTATTTGCCTGATGGTCAAATTGAATTTTTGGGGCGCAAAGATAATCAGGTAAAAATTCGTGGATTTCGTATTGAATTAGGAGAAATAGAAGCGGTACTGACACAATATCCGGCTGTACAAGAAGTGGTTACCATTGCGAGAGAAGATCAACCAGGCAATAAGCGTTTGGTTGCATACATTGTTCCTCAAGAAGGCGCCACCCTGAGTCAGGAGGAATTACGCGATTTTCTCAAAACAAAATTACCAGACTATATGGTGCCTTCTGTTTTTATGATACTGGCGGTCTTTCCCCTCACTTCCAATGGCAAAATTAATCGCAATGCGCTTCCCACACCAAACGATGCATTAACCACTGAAAATAGCTATATCATGCCTCAAACCGATGCAGAGCGCTCCATTGCGACCATTTGGCAAGAAACTCTCCATCTGGATTTTGATCAAATTGGTATTCACAACAATTTCTTTGATTTAGGGGGACATTCATTAATGGTTGTCCAACTACAATCCAAATTACAGGCTGTTTTTGGCCAAGACATTTCGGTGGTTGAACTCTTTGAGAATCCAACTATACATCGTTTAGCGCAACATTTAACAAGGAAGCAAACCAATCATCAAACACAAAATCAAGCGGAGAGCCGTCGTAGTCGTCAAGATTCAATGAAGCAACGAAGGCAAATTCGACAAAAACAACGTTTAAAAAAATGATACGACTCAGTCTGATTATTATTGGCCAAACAAAAACAATACTTTTCGTGCTTTTATCTACAAACAGGGGGGGATTATTGAAATTAATTCCGTATTGAAAGATTCCGCCCGCGAAAAAGCACAGAAAACTCTTAACTGATGTTACGCACTCATGTTCCCCCCACTCGAAGCGGAGCTTCGGGGCAGGCATTCCCAAACAGAGTTTGGGAACGAGGAAACCAGAAAAAAACCAGAAAAAAACGAGGGGATTCTCGTTCCCAAGCTCCCGCTTGGGAATGCCTGCCCCGAAGCTCCGCTTCGAGTGAAAAAAAGTGCGTAACATCAGTTAATAA